>JAFAMT010000281.1 GCA_019233085.1 Herbaspirillum sp. | reverse complement strand
GTCAGTCATCCTGCCAGACCACCCGGTTACGCCCCTGCTGCTTGGCCCGGTAGAGACGGCGGTCGGCCATCTCGATCAGTTCGCTGAGCTCCTGCTCGGGCGTGGGTACCATGCAGGCCGCGCCAATGCTCACGGTGAGCCAGGAGCTGACGGTGGAGCGCTCATGCGGCAGCTGGTTCGCCTCGACCAGCTGGCACAGCTTCTGGCCCAGGGCCTGCGCGCCTTCCAGCGGGGTGCGCGGAAGGATCACGGCGAATTCCTCGCCGCCGAACCGGGCCGACAGGTCGGCCGGACGCTGCAGACTCTCGTCGAGCGTCTGGGCCACCCGGCGCAACACGGCGTCGCCGGCCACGTGGCCGTAGTTGTCGTTATAGAGCTTGAAGAAATCGACATCGATGAGCAGCAATGACAGGTGCAAGCCATCGCGTCGCGCACGGCGCCATTCGGCGCCCAGATAGTCGTCGAAATAGCGGCGGTTGGCGATGCCGGTCAAGCCATCGGTGTTGGTCAGCCGCTGCAGCTCGAAATTGGTCTTCTGCAACTGCTGCTGGCTCTCGCGCAAGGCGCGATAGGCGGCGTCACGCTGCAGCAGGTTGATATAGGAGCGCGAGTGGTAGCGGATGCGCGCCACCAGCTCGATCACGTCCGGCAGCTTGACCATGTAGTCGTTGGCGCCGCCGGCAAAGGCGTCGCGCTTGACCGTGGGATCGTCCTTGGAAGAGAGCACGATGATGGGGACATTGGCCACCACCGCACTGGCGCGATACTGCCGCACCAGGGTCATGCCATCCACGCCCGGCATGACCAGGTCCTGCAGGATCACGGTGGGGTGGGTCTTCTCGGCCACGGCCAGGGCTTCCTCGGCACGGGTGCAGAAATGGAAGTCGATATTGGCCTCGCCAACCAGGGCGCGGCGGATGGCTTCGCCCACCATGGTCTGATCGTCCACCAGCAACACCATGATCTTGTACTCGTCAGGGGGCTGCGTCGAGCTGCCCGCCTGGATATCGGTACGTACCGAATTCATTGACTCTTCCTTCAAACTGCCCCCGTCAAAATGGCTTGCAGGCGAGCTGCCATGCCGGTCACAGGCAACACTTCCAGTGCGGCGTCGAGGGCCACCGCAGCCTTGGGCATGCCGTAGACCGCGCAACTCCTCTGGTCCTGGGCAATGGTGTGATAGCCATTGTCTCGCAAATCCTTCAGGCCGACGGCGCCGTCGCGTCCCATGCCGGTCAGCAGCATGGCCACCGCGCGGCCCGGCCAGCGTCGTACGATGCTGTGGAAGAACGCGTCCACCGAAGGCCGGTAGATGTCGTTGGCGCTGCCCTGGACATAGCCCAGGCGCCCGCCCTCCTTGAACACCAGATGCTGGTTGCTGCCCGCCAGCAGGACCTCGCCGCGTTGTGGCAGGTCCCCTTCGGCGGCCACCCTGACCTTGAGCACCGATTGCTGCTGCAGCCATTGCGCCATGCCCGGCGCGAAGGCGGCATCGATATGCTGGACGATCACCATGGCACCGGCAAAGCTCGCCGGGATCTGCCGCAGGATCGTCGACAGCGCCGCCGGACCGCCCGCCGAGGCGCCCACGGCCACCAGCGGCGCCAGCTCGGCCGCGCTCGTCATCACTGGCGGCGCCGCCGGACGTGCCCCGGTGGCGACCAGCTCGGGCAGCAGCAGGCCCAGGTTGTCGATCTTCTCGATCAACGCGGCGGCATCGCGGCGACCGGCGGCCCCCACCAGTGCCGGGGTCTGGGTGGCATCGAGCGCACCGTAGCCCATGGCGTCGTAAAGCTTGGAGGCACTGCTGTCCATGTCGGAGGTGACGATGAGGATGGGGCAAGGCGTCTGCTGCATGATGCGGCGAGTGGCCTCGGCACCATCCATCTTCGGCATCAGCAGGTCCATCAGCACCACGTCGGGCAACTGCCAGGCGCACATCTGCACGGCCTGTTCGCCATCGCGGGCGATCCAGATCAATTCATGGCGGCCGCTCTCGGCGATGACCCGGCGCAGCACTTCCACCATCATGGGGGTATCGTTGACGATGCCGATTTTCACGATGTGGCTTCTCCAATCAAGTCCGTGACGGCCTGCAGCAGGCTTTCGTCGTGGAAACTGCTCTTGGTGAAATAATGATCGGCACCGGCTTCCAGGCCGCGTTGCCTATCCTCTTCCCGGTCCTTGTACGACACGATCATCACCGGCAATGCCTGCAGGCTGGGCGAGCCGCGGATAAGGCCCACCAGCTCGATGCCATCCATGCGCGGCATGTCGATATCGGTGATGACCAGGTCGAAGTGCTCGGCGCGCACCGCGTTCCAGCCATCCATGCCATCCACCGCCACGGTGACCTGGTAGCCACGATGGGAGAGCAGCTTGCGCTCCAGTTCGCGCACGGTGAGCGAATCGTCCACCACCAGCACCTTCTTGCGCGCCGCGCCCGCGTCTTCGGCCGCACTCCCCTGCTCGACCGACAGCAGGCGACCCGAGGCGGTCAGCTTCTCCACGGTACGCAGCATGTCGGCCACATCCAGGATCAGCAGCGGCTCGCCGTTTTCCATCAGGGCACCCGCCAGGATATCGGCAATCTTGCCCAGGCGTGGGTCCAGCGGTTGCACCACCAGCATGCGCTCGCCCAGGAAGGCGTCCACCGCTACGCCGTAGGCATGGTCCTGCTCGCCCAGGACGACCACGCAGATACTGCCATCGCGCGCGCGCCATTGGCCCTTCTGCAGCACCTGGTGGGCGCTGACCAGCCCCACCTGGCGGCCGTCATGGGTAAAGTGCTGGTAGCCTTCCTGGGTCTGCAAGGCCTGCGCTGGCAGGCGCAGGGTGCGATTCACATAGGCCAGCGGAAAGGCATAAGGTTCCCCCGCGATCTCCACCAGCAGGCTGCGGATCACCGACAGGGTCAAGGGTAACTGCATCAGGAAACGGCTGCCCTGTCCCGGGCGGGTGCTGATGCGGATGGTGCCGCGCACCTGCTTGAGCATGTCGGCCACCACATCGAGCCCCACGCCGCGACCGGAAATCTCGGTGACGGTGTCGCGCAGGCTGAAGCTGGGCAGCAACAGGAACTCCAGCAATTCGGCCTCGGACAGGCGCGCTACCGTCTCCTGGTTCGACAGCTTGCGTTGCACCACGGCCTGGCGCAGGCGTTCCAGATCGATCCCGGCGCCGTCGTCGGACACCTCGATCATGAGCATGCCGGCGCTGTGCCGCGCCTCCAGCCGCACCACGCCCTGCTCGGGCTTGCCGGCGGCGCGCCGTTGCGCGCTGTGCTCGATGCCATGGTCCACGGCATTGCGCAGCAGGTGGCCGATGGGGGCTTCCAGCTTGTCGAGGATATCGCGATCGATCTGGGTGGCGGTGCCGGTGATGTCCAGTCGCACCGACTTGCCCAGGGTGTTGCCGACATCGCGCACCATGCGCGCAAACCCGCCCGTGCCATCGGCAAAGGGGCGCATGCGGCAGGCCAGTGCCTCGTCGTAGAGACGTTGCGAGAGATTGACCGAACGCCGGTCGAAGGCATCCAGTTCGGTGAGCTGCTCGCCCAGCAGATGCTGGTTCTGCTGCATCAGGGTGCGCAGTTCCGACAGGGTCGTCTGGGTGTACTCATCCAGCGCCGCCGGCAGCAACTGTTGCTGCAGCAGGTCGAGGGCCTGCATGGCTTCGCGCTGGATCCGCTTCATGCGTAACATGCTGGCCGAGAAGGGCCGCAAGCGGCGCGATTCGACCAGCGACTCTCCGGTCAGGCTGAGCAAGCGATCCAGGCTCTCGGCGCTGACCCGCACCGCCCGTGCACCGGCTACCGTGGGCGGTGCAGCGGCGACGGCCGAAGCGTTCGCCTCGGACGTGATCGGCGACGGATCCGCGTCGGGCGCCGGGGGGACCATCTCGGGCAAGGCCTCCGGCTGCGGCCAGGGTGGGATATCTGCGCCACCCATCACCGCCGGCAACGCCTGCAGGAAGGCCTGTACCTCGGCGCCGCCGGCGTGGTCGGCCCAGGCTTCGTCGCCGTCCGGCGGGGCGGCGATGCGCCCCAGCAGGTCGGCCCCACGCAGCAGCACGTCGATGTGGCGCTTCTCCAGCACCAGCTTGCCCTGCTGGGCTAGCACGAAGCAATCCTCCATGACATGGGCCACCTTGACGGCGGTCTCCAGGCCGACAATGCGCGCTGCGCCCTTGAGCGAGTGTCCGGCGCGCATGCAGGCTTCCAGGTGCTCGGCGGCGTGCGGTTGCCGTTCCAGCGCCAGCAGGCTGGTGTTGAGGAGCTCGATCTGGCTCTCCGCCTCGAAGCGGAACAGGTCGAGCATGGACATCTGGCTGAAATCGGGCGTACTCATGTCATGCTCCGGTTGAGTACGTAGAACAATAGATCGTGATCGAGCAAGCCGATCTGGCGGCCACGCCAATCCAGCATGCCACGGGTGTATTGGATGGCGGCATGCGCCAGGGTGGTGGGTACCGGGGCCAGCGCATCATCGCCGTGACGGTGCAGGCCGGCCACCTCGTCGACCGGGAAGACCAGCGTCTGGCCCTCGTAGTGGACCACCAGCAATTGCCCCGCCGGCTTGGCAGGCGCGGCAACAAACTGCAGCAATTGCGCCAGCGAGACGCAGATGCGCAAGGCGCCCCGGATATTGAGCACGCCCAGGATGGCCGGATTGCGCTGGTGCGGCAAGCTATGCACTGCACGCACCTCCGTCACTTCCTGTACCACCGCAGTGGCAATGGCCAGCCACTCCTCGCCGATGCGCACCACCAGTGCCGAGGCCTGCGCCTGGCGCGCCCGGGCGGCCCCCTCTTGCAGCTCCGCCAGGGACGCTTGCCCCCACTCCCGCGCCACCTCGTCGGAGGCCGGCGCGCGGTCGAGCTGTTGCAAGGCTGCGTTGGCAAAGCTGGGGCAATTCAGGCAGCGCACATGCTGCTGCAGCAAGGGGCAAGAGCTGTCGCCCTTGTTACCGATGCGATTCCAGCAATCGTCGATGGCTGCCGATCGCCATGCTGCACTGGCACCGACCATGTCTGCTCCTGTATCAGTCATCACCGCCCTCCCCCGGCTGGCTGCTGCGCTGCGCGCGCAGGCGCAAGCGTTGCGCCCCTGCTGCATCTCCCTGCGCCTGCAACAAGGCCGCCAGGTGCAGCAAGGCGGCCTGGTGCGCAGGATCCAGGTAGAGCGCCTTGCGATAACAACGTTGCGCCTGGGCGGCATTGCCGTCGGCGTCGAAGAGCAAGCCTTGCAGGTAGAACGCCTCGGCGCTCGGTCCGTGCTCCTGCACGGCCTGCTCGCACAGGCTGCCGGCACGCTCCAGTTGCCCCTGGTCGGCCAGGGCGCGCGCCTGTTGCAGCAGGGATCGCTGCGGCACCGGTCGCGTTGGCGGCACCAGCGGCACCACCGGCACCGACGGCACTGGCGGCACCGGCGGCACTGCGCTCGCCCATCTTGGCATGGTTGCGGCCGGTGCCGGTGGCACGGTGCGAGATGCCTGCGCCGCCACCACCGAGCCCGCCTTGCGCCGACGGAATCCAAATGCCAGCGGGATACCGGCCGACTCCAGCGAGGGACCCAGCACGATCCCGCCCTCGGCCGGACCGACGAAGAGATGGGCATCCTCGGCCATCAGGTTCTCCAGCAGCGCCACCACCTGTTTCTGCACGTTGCGCTCAAAGTAGATCAGCACGTTGCGGCACAGGATAAGGTGGTAGGGCTGGGCCTGGCGCATGAAGTCGGGCGCCAGCAGGTTGCCGGGCGCAAAACGTACCTGGCGCCGGATCTGCTCATGCACCTGCCAACCGCCTTCGCAGGGATCGAAATGGCGGTCGCGGAACCCCAGGTCGCGGCCCCGGAAGGAATTGCGGCCATAGACACCCTGGATGGCAATCTCCAGCGAGCGGGTACGGATATCGATGGCGTCGATCTGGTATTGCGCCGTCGTCACGCCGGCGTCGCGCAAGGCCATGGCCAGCGAATAGGGCTCCTCGCCGGTGGAGCACGGCAGGCTCAGGATGCGCACCACCTCGCCAGGTCGTTCGGCCAGACGTTTGCAGGCCAGTCGCGCCACCGCCAGCATGGCTTCGCGGTCACGGAAGAACCAGGTCTCGGGGACCACCGCCAGCTCGATCAGGGCCTGCAATTCGGTCTCGCTTGTCAGCAAGCGGGCCAGGTAGAGGCTGTCGTCATCCAGCTCCAGCACGCCCATGCGCTCGCGTACCACGCGTTCGATCAGGCGCGCGCCGACCGTGGCCATGTCCAGCCCCATCGCCGCCTTGAGCTTGCCGGCGATCTGCTGCAACGACTTCATGCCGGCTCCTGCGGATAGAGCAGCGCGCGCACGGACTCATCGAGCAAGGCCGCGACATCGACCCGTTGCAGCAGGCTCCCCTGGTAGGGCATCACCGGTCCCAGGTAGGGGGCCTGGTCATTGCGCACGGCGCTGGCGAGGAAGGCGGCAGGATCGCATCGCAAGGTATCGGTAGCCTGCTCCAGGATCAGCCCCAGCAAGGCCGGCGCGCTCGACGTCGGTGCGCCGCCGGCACGGTAATGCACCAGCACCAGGCGGGTGCTCACGCGCGCAGGCGCGGGCTGCCCCAGTGCCAGCATGGACAAGTCGATCACCGGCACATGGGCATCGCCGCGGGGCAGCAGGCCGGCCACCCAGGCCGGTGCGCCGGGCAGGCTCTTGCAGGGTGTCAGCGGCAGTACCGACGCCACCTCGGCGGCCGGCAGGGCATACCGGTGGGGACCCAGCGAAAACAACAGGAACAAGGACAGGCTCATCGCTTGACTGCGCCGGCCTCAGCCCTGCACCTTGAAGCGCGAGACGCCATTGCGCAGCTCGTTGGACACCACGGTCAGTTCCTCGATGGCCTGGCTGGATTGCTGCAGCGACTCCACCGTCTGCTGGGCAGCTTCCGACAATTGCACCAGCGCCTGGTTGATCTGTTCTGCGCTGCTGGCCTGGGCCTGCATGCCTTCGTTGACGATCTGGAAGCGTGGTGCCAGCGCCTGCACCTGGGCAATGATCTGCGAGAGCTGGCTACCGGCGGTCTGCACATCCTGCATGCCGCGTCGCACCTGGTCGGAGAACTTGTCCATGCCCATCACCCCGGCCGCTACAGCCGACTGGATTTCCTTGACCATGACCTCGATGTCATAGGTGGCCACGGCGGTCTGGTCGGCCAGGCGGCGGATCTCGGTGGCCACCACCGAGAAGCCGCGCCCGTGTTCGCCGGCCTTCTCGGCTTCGATGGCGGCGTTCAGCGAGAGCAGGTTGGTCTGGTCGGCCACCTTGGTGATGGTGGTGACGACCTGGTTGATGTTGCCGGCCTTCTCATTGAGGATCGCCAGCTTGGCGCTGACCGAACCGGCCGCATCCATCACGCTTTGCATGGTGTCGCCCATG
>JAFAMT010000161.1 GCA_019233085.1 Herbaspirillum sp. | reverse complement strand
CATGTCGGCCTTCGAGCAGGAATTCCGCGTCGAGAACCTGATCAAGCTGGAGCAGAACTATCGCTCCCACGGCCACATCCTGGATGCCGCCAACGAACTGATCGCCAACAACAGCAAGCGCCTGGGCAAGAACCTGCGCACCGATGCTGGCCACGGCGAGCAGGTGCGGGTCTATGAAGCCACCAGCGACCTGCAGGAAGCGCAGTGGATCATCGAGCAGGTCAAGGACCTGATCGCCGAAGGCTGGTCGCGCAGCGAGATCGCCATCCTCTACCGCTCCAATGCGCAATCGCGGGTGCTGGAGCATGCGCTGTTCAGCTCGGCCATTCCCTACCGCGTCTATGGCGGCCAGCGCTTCTTCGAACGCGCCGAAATCAAGCACGCCATCGCCTACCTGCAGTTGATGGACAACCTGCACAATGATTCGGCCTTCCTGCGCGTGGTCAACTTCCCCACCCGGGGTATCGGTGCCAAGGCCATGGAGTCGCTGCAGGATGCGGCGCGCCAGTACGGCTGTTCGCTCTACGCCGCCGTGCCTTACGTGGCGGGCAAGGCCGGTTCCTCGCTCAATGCCTTCATCAAGCTCATCGAAGCGGCCCGCTTCGAGACCCAGCACCTGCCGCTGCCCGAGACGGTCAAGGTGGTGCTGGACCTGTCCGGCCTGATCACGCACTACCGCAACGAGAAGGAAGGTGCCGACCGCATCGAGAACCTGGAGCAGCTGGTCAGTGCGGCCACGCTGTTCGTCTCGGAAGAAGGCTATGGCCTGGATGCCCCGGCCTTCCTCGGCCCGCAGGCGCAAGCCACGGCCGGCACCGCCATCACCACCGCAGACGGCGTGGAAGTGCTGGACGCCGATGCGCCGCTGGTGACCATCATGTCGCCGCTGTCGGCCTTCCTCTCGCATGCCTCGCTGGAAGCCGGCGACAACCAGGCCCAGGCCGGCCAGGATGCGTTGCAGCTGATGACGGTGCACTCGGCCAAGGGTTTGGAGTTCGACGCGGTCTTCATCACCGGCATGGAAGAGGGCTTGTTCCCGCACGAGAACAGCGCCAAGGAAGAGGGCGGCGTGGAAGAAGAGCGCCGCCTGATGTACGTGGCCATCACCCGTGCCCGCAAGCGCCTGTTCATGACCTTCTCGCAGACGCGCATGCTGCACGGCCAGACCCGCTACAACACGCGCTCACGCTTCTTCGACGAGTTGCCCGAGCAGGCTATCAAGTGGCTCTCGCCCAAGGTCGCCCAGCATCACTGGTTCGCCAACCCCAAGTCGGCCTGGGATGAAGTGCCGGAGTCGGGCAACAACAAGATCGCCCAGAGCTTCTCGCGCCAGACCGATTCCGGCTGGCGCATCGGCCAGAACGTCGCGCATGCCAAGTTCGGCGAAGGCGTCATCGTCAACATCGAAGGCGGTGGCGGTGCGGCACGGGCGCACATCAACTTCGGCAAGTTCGGCATGAAACTGCTGGACCTGTCGGTGGCCAAGCTGGACAAGGTCTGATCGTACCGGCGTGAGCGCCTCATGCGCTCACGCATCCTCCCAACTGTGCTCGCGCTGCCGCCGTGCATGTTTCAGCCAGGCCCTGACCTGCTCGATATCTCCGAAGGCCACCAGGGCGGCGCGCAGGTCCTGGCCTTCCTGGCGAAGCGCGGTGATGCCGCGGTTCAGGTAGCGCATCATCTTCTCCGGCGTCAGCCGCGCCTGGGGCGCGAGGCCATAGGCCTGCCTGAACTGGCGCTCCACGTGGACGATTTCCTGGTCCAGTTCTCCCAGCTGTTCCTGCAGGATCTGGTTGTAGTGGGCCAGCCGCGCTTCGCTCACCGTGTCGAGGGTATGTTGGCCGATGTGTTCCAGTTCCAGCTGCAGCTCCAGGAGCTTGAGCAAATCATTCTTTTCATAGGCCTGGTTGACCTGCTGCATCAGTGAGGTCTTGCGGGCGCGCTCGGCTTCGTCGGGCTCGCGGTCGGGGTGCAGGGCGCTGGCCAGCCGGCGGTAGACGGCGCGGATGGACTGGCTCAGTTCGGTGCGCTGCGCCTGCTGCTGTTGTTCGGCGGCGCGCTGCTTCGGGGGCTTCTTGCGGCTGGCGCGCTGCGTCTCACGCGCCTGCGCGGCGGCTGTGCGCTCACGCTCCTGGCGCTCCAGCATGGCTTCCATGCGCTGCATGATTTCCTCGGGCGTGCCGGTGGTGAAGTCGTCCTCGGCCGGAGCCGGGTCTTCTGGCTCAGCCTCTGGCGCTGGAGTTTTTGTGGCCGGTGCGATGTCGTCGGTGTCGCCTGGGTGGCCGTGCTGCTGGTAGATCAGCGCCAGCTCGGCATCGTCGCCCCGCTGCAGCAGTGCCTGTGCCATGTCGGCGATGAGGGCCGACAGCGTGATCCGCTCACCCTTGCCCAGTGCCTTGTGCGGCCAGGCCTCGTGCAGGCGGTAGACCGCCTGGCGCTTCAGGCCAAGCAGTTCCTGTTCCAGTGGCAGGTACTGGGCGGAGTACTTCTGGTGGAAGGCGTCGCTGGCGGCCTCCCATTCCTGCAGGCGGGTGCGGCGTAGGCCGATCTCTTCGATGAGCGCGTTGAAACGCTCCTGCGCAGGGGACAGCCGGGTGGCGCTTTGGCCGTCGACGATGCTGACGGTGTGTGGGGCAGGCTTCTTCATGGGAGAACGATGGTGGGCGGTGCAGGATTATAGGGCCTGGTTGATGGTCTGTTCTCAGGCTGCATCAGGCGACGAAGCGACCATCCGGGTAGTGCGCGCACAGGAATTCCACGAAGGCCCGTACCTTGGGACTCTGCAGGCGACGCGAGGTATGCAGCACCCATAGTTCGACTTCGCTACCCATCTCGCCCCACAGTTTCAATTGCCCGGCCTGCACCAGCGTGCCGGCCACCGACCACGGCAGCAGCGCCACGCCGGCGCCGGCGCAGACGGCGTCCTTGACCATCATCAATGAAGACAGCCGCAACACCGGTTGCGGTACGACCAGCAGCTTGCCCTCGCGCAGGGACCATACGTCGCCCTCGCGATAGGTCGGCATCACCACCGCCGGGACCGCATGTGTCAGGCCTGCCCGCGCGCGTGGCATGGCTAGCGTGGGCGCGGCCACCAGCACCAGGCTGTCGCGGGCGAAGCAGCGTCCGACCAGGTTGCCGTCCTCGCCGGGATTGATGCGGATGCAAAGGTCGAAATGCTCCTGCACCAGGTCCACCATGCGGTCTTCCGCCACCACGTCCAGCTCCACTTGCGGATACTGCGCCCGGAACAAGGCCGACAGCCGTCCCAGCGCCAGCTGCGAAAACACCAGCGGCGCAGCAATGCGCAGGCGGCCGCGTGGCGCGGTGCTGCCTTCGCTGGCCTGGGTCATGGCCTCTTCGATTTCGCGCAGCGGACCCTCGCTGCGCTGGAGCAGAAGCTGGCCGGCAGCCGTCAGCGTGAGCCGTTGCGTGCCGCGTTCGACCAGGCGCACGCCCAGTTCCTGTTCCAGGTCGGCCACCCGGCGCGACAGGGTGGCCTTGGCGCGGCCACTCTCGCGGCTGGCGCGGCCGAAGCTGCCGTGGGTGGCGACCAGCTGCAGATCGACGAGGGCGTTGATGTCCATGGTGTCTCAAAAATGATCCAGTGGGTCTCGATTCTATCGTCTGTGTTCCGATCATGAAACGCCTTATCGTGTGTTCCATCAACCCACCGCAGCAACTTACCCACAAGGAGTCACACCATGAAAACGATTCGTTCCCTGCAACTGATGCAATACGGCGGCCCGGAATCTGTCCGCATCGCCGATCTCCCGGTGCCCGTCGCCGGTCCCGGACAAGTGCTGGTGCGCGTGCATGCTGCCGGCGTCAATGCCCTGGACTGGAAAGTGCGCGAAGGCTATGTCAAGGATGCCTTCCCGCTGCCTCTGCCTGCCGTGCTCGGCATCGAGCTGGCCGGCGTGGTCGAGCAGGTCGGCAGCGATGTCAACCACTTGAGCGTGGGCGACCGTGTCATGGGTTCGCTGGGTCGCCTGGGCGCCTACGCCGATCTGGTCGCGGTGGATGCCGACAAGCTGGCAGTCCTGCCCGCGGGCTTGAGCATCGCGCAGGCGGCCGCGCTGCCGGTGGCGGCCGTGTCGGCCTGGCAGAGCTTGCATCTGGCCGGTCCGGTCAAGGCCGGCCAGCGCATCCTGATCCACGGTGCGGCCGGTGCCGTGGGTGGCTTTGCGGTGCAGTTTGCCCACCAGGCCGGCGCCCATGTCAGCGCCACCGCGCTGGGCAGCCATGCCGACTATGTGCACGGTCTGGGCGCCGATCATGTAATGGATTACCAGGCCTCGCAGTTCGAAGCCCTGGTCAAGGATATCGACCTGGTACTCGACTATGTCGGCGGTGAAACCCTGGAGCGTTCCTGGTCGGTGCTGGCCGAGGACGGTGTCATCGTCAGCACCGCTTCGCCGGCCATCCTGGCCACTACGCCGCCTGGCCGTCGCGGCCTGTGGTTCATGAGCGAGCCAGACCGGGTACGTCTGGCCGATCTTGCCCATCAGGTGGCCGCGGGGAGCCTGCAGTCGCGGATCGCGGCGGTCATCCCCTTTGAGGAATTGCCAGCGGCCATCGAACGCAGCCGGACCTTGCCGCAGCTGGGCAAGACCGTGGTGGATTTCCTGCGTTAGGCCACTCGCTGCATAGGTGTTGCAGCACGGCAGCAATGGACGTCAAAGCAAGACGGAAGCGGTCGGGCGCCTCGCTACCCGGCCACCTCCTGTCTTGTCCACAGGAAAATATCCGTTCGATAAACGACAGGCTGCCATTCTTCGCTTGCCTGGCTACCTACTAGAAGGTAGACTGCGTCCATGAATAGCGCTCTCACCACCTCCGAAAAGATACTTCAGTGCGCCCAGGCCTTGCTGGTCGCAGGCGGATACAACGGTTTCAGCTATGCCGACATCGGCAAGGTCATCGGTATCCGCAATGCCAGCATCCACCACCACTTTGCCAGCAAGGCGGTACTGGTGCAGACCCTGGTGCGGCAATATCGCGAGGCGGCACAGGAGGGCGTGGCCGCCATGGAGCGCAGCATCACCGACCCGCTGGCGCAGTTGCGTGCCTATGCCGGCTACTGGGAAAACTGCATGAACCAGCCGGAGGCGGCATTTTGCGTATGTGCCATGCTGGCCGCCGAGCTGCCCATGCTGCCGCAGGAGATCGCCATGGAGGTCAAGGCCCACTTCAAGTTCTTCGCGCTGTGGCTGGAGTCGGTGCTGGAGCGCGGGCAGCGGCAGGGCAGCCTGCAATTGGCTGCTTCCCCCCGGGTGGAGGCCGAACGCTTCCTGGCCAGCATCCATGGCGCCATGCTGTCGGCCCGGGCCTATGACGATCCCAAGATGTTCGGGGTCATCGTGCATCCCATGCTTGAGCGCCTGGCGAAGGCCTGAATCGGCCGGCAGGCGGGAAGTAGGTGGGACGTGAGTGAGTATCTCATCACGTCCTCATTTTTTGATGAATGTATCTACCAATTAGTAGGTAGGTGTTCTACCTGTTTGGCCAGGCGACTGGCTACTCTTCAACACCAACGAAAAGGAAATGCAATGTTCGGTATCTCTTCCCTGGGCTGGGTCCATACGATTGGTAGCCTGCCGGCGATTCCGCTGGCCATCTATATGCTTGCCCGGCATGGGCGCATCCGTCCGCGCTCGGTGCCGGGCGCGCTCTATTTCGTCTCCATGCTGGTCGGTGCGCTGACGGTGTTCCTGGTGGCGAAGCGACCGGAGAGCAACTTCATCGCGATGCTGACCCTGGTCTTCCTGCTGCTAGGCGTCGGGATGAGTTTTGCGTCATCATGGCTGGGGCGCCTGGCGGCGTATGTCGAGACCATCGCGCTATCGGTGACCGTGTTCCTGCTGCTGGTGCCAGCCGTGTCGGAAACCCTGCGCCGGGTGCCGGACGGGCATCCCTTCGTCACCGACCTGAAGTCGCCCGTGTTGCTTGGTGCGCAGGGGGCATTGCTGCTGGCACTGTTGGCGGGTGTGACCGCGCAGGTGATCCGGCTGCGCCGCCAGGGGCGTTCACAGCCGGGGCGCGTGGCTTAGTCAACCCCGGGCCGGCGACGGTGCCGGCCTGACACTGGAGTAGAGCCCATGGCACGCAATCCCGTGACAGCGGTCAGGCCGGTGGACCCGGTGGGCCCGGTGCGCCGGGTCGATAGCGGGGTGACCTATTTCCGCCATCTGGAACTGTGGCGCATCAATTCCGAATTCCAGGCCGCAGAGCGTCGCCGACGGCTGCGCCTGGCGCAGGGGGGGAGCGATGACGAGTTCGCGCAAAGCCTGCGCGACAGTGTGGCCGGCAAGCGCTGAAGCGTCATCAGCCGCGTGCGATCATGGCCTGCACTTCCTCCCAGGTCGCGGCATAGGCCCCGGCCTTGGAGGCGGCAATGGCCGCACCGGCCGCCGCGCATCGCAAGTGGGCCTGGGTCGGCGCATCCGGCTGGCGCAGCTGGCTGGCGATCCATCCGCCCATGGAGGCGTCGCCGCAGCCGACGGTGTCGACCACCTCCACCGCATAGGCGGCCTGCTCGATGACCTGCTCGCCCTTGATCCAGCGCATGCCCTTGGCGCCCAGCGTGTACAGGATCTCGGCCTGCGGGGCCAGGGCCTGCAGGGTTGCCAGCGCATTGCCGTCGCCGGGGAAGAGACGTTCCAGGTCTTCGTCGGAAACCTTGACGTAGTGCGACAGGCCCAGCAGCTGCTTGAGCAGGATGCGGTAGGAGGGGCTGTCCATGAGCTTGCGCCAGTTCGGGTCGAAGGCGATCTTCTTGTTGCGCATGGCCGCTTCCTGGGCCACCTGCAGCAGCCGCGAGGCCAGCGGCTCACGGGCCAGGCTGATGCAGCCGAAGTGCAGGATGCGGGCCTCGTCCATCCAGCCGGCCGGCAGGCGCTGCACATCGAAATGCAGGTCGGCGCTGTCGTCGCCGATGAAGAAGTAGTCGGGCGGTGTGGTCGAGGTGACCATGGCCAGCAGTGGCGCCTTGGCATGCTGCTGGGTGAAACGCATGTCCAGTCCGGCCTCCTGTGCCAGCCGGTAGAGCTCGTTGCCGAACAGATCGGTGCTGACGCTGCCGGCATAGCCGGTGGCCACGCCCAGGCGGGCGGCGGCGCGCGCCACGTTCCAGCAGGCGCCGCCGGCAATGGCGCGCCATTGGCCGTCGGGCTGGCGGATGAAGTCGGTCAGGGCTTCGCCAAAGACGACGAAGGCGGCGGGCTGGGTCATGCTGGTCTCCTCGGGCTATGTTGTAGTGGGGGTGCTACGCACAGGGCGAACTAGTCCTGCAGGGCGTGCCGGGCACAGAGCTCATCGGTCACCAGGCCGGTGAGCCAGCCACCGCGCAAGGCGGCGCGCACGGCGGCGGCCTTCTTGCTGCCGCCGCAGAAGGCGATCACCGGGCGCGCCGGCCGGGGCGTCAGCGGCGGCGTGGTCACGCGCGGAGACAGCGAGGATTGCAGCATGGCGCCACTGGCATCGAAGGCGTGGCAGATCATCTCGCCCACCGCGCCCAGGCGCTGGAGCTCGGCCACTTCGTCGTCGTCGATGAAGCCATCCTCGTGCATCGCCCCCTGCAGGGCAATGGTGCCGATGCCCAGGAAAGTGATGTCGGCGCGCTCGGCCAGGCCGGTGACGATCTTGTAGGCGCGGTGGTTACACCATTGGCGGCGGTCCTGTTCGCTCTCGGCCACGCGCGGGGCCGGCAGCAGGTAGAAGCGCGCGCTCAGTTTCTCGGCGGCCTGCAGGGCCACGTCATAGCGGTTGGCCGAGCCGTCCGAGGCGAAGGCGCCGATCATCGAGACGATCTGGTGCTGCGGCCTGTCCATCTCGCTGATGCGCTCGATGGCAGCCTTGAGCGTGCGGCCCGAGCCGACGTTGACCACCAGTGGATCCTCCGAACTCAGGTATTGCTCCATCAGCTCGGCGCCGGCCACGGCCAGCATCTGCTGCACCTCCTGCGATTCATTGGGATTGTCGGCGCCACCGGCGCCGGGCACCACGCGGCAGACTTCCAGTCCATAGCGCTCCTGCAGTCCCTGCGCCAGCTCCAGGCAGGACGAGACCGGATGGCTGATCTGCACCTTCACCAGGTTGGCGTCGGCCGCATAGGCCACCATGCGCTGCGCCATCTGGCGCGAGATGCCGAGCCGTTCGGCGATTTCATTCTGGGTATTGCCGGCTACGTAGTACATCCAGGCGGCGCGTGCCGCCAGGTCCAGTTTGGATGCGCTGCTAGACATGTTCTCCTCGCCAGCGGCTTGGGAGCGTCTCCGCAAGCCGGCTTTTGTTGTATCTGTGATTGCTGTTCAGGGACGCCATTTTACGGCGAGTTGCTACCTGCATTATTCATAAATCCGGGCATTTGCTCAATCGAATTGCAAATGCTTGACATTAATTCGGCAATCGCTGATTATTTGCTCACAAAAACAATATTTGCTCAAAAACCGGCCTAACCGGCACGTGCAAAAACGGCCTCGCCCAGGCGTTGTCGTCGAGGGGGAACGTGCACGGCGGCACATAACATTCGGAGACAAGCATGCCCACATTCGCGCTCTCACGTGCGTCCAGTTCCATTCGCGTCCGCATCACCCTGGCCGCTGCGGCCGTATCCGCCCTGTTCCTGTCCAGCCTGGCGCAGGCCGAGCCGGTCACGCTCAATATCGCGTCCATCAACAATCCCGACATGATCGAACTGCAGAAGCTGGCGCCGCAGTTCGAGAAGGCCAACCCCGACATCAAGCTGCGCTGGGTCACGATGGAAGAGAGCGTGCTGCGCCAGCGCCTGACCACCGATATCGCCACCAACAGCGGCCAGTTCGACCTGATGACCATCGGCGCCTACGAGGCACCGATCTGGGCCAAGAAGGGCTGGCTGGCGCCGATGACCGGCCTGCCGGCCGACTACGACGAAGCCGACCTGATCAAGCCGGTGCGCGAGGGCCTGTCGGTGGACGGCAAGCTCTACGCACTGCCGTTCTACGCCGAGAGCTCGATGACCTATTACCGCAAGGATCTCTTCGAGCAGAAGAAGCTGACCATGCCTGAGCGTCCAACCTGGGACGAGATCGCCAAGCTGGCCGCGCAACTGCATGACCCGGCCAAGGGCGTCTACGGCATCTGCCTGCGCGGTCGTGCCGGCTGGGGCGAGAACATGGCCATCATCACCACCATGGCCAATGCCTGGGGTGGCCGCTGGTTCGATGAGCAATGGCAGCCGCAACTGTCTTCGCCGGAATGGAAGAAGTCGGTGGCCTTCTACGTCGACCTGATGCGCAAGTACGGTCCGCCGGGGGCCAGCTCCAATGGCTTCAACGAGAACCTGGTGTTGTTCTCCAGCGGCAAGTGCGGCATGTGGGTCGATGCCACGGTCGCCGCCGGCATGCTCTATCACGGCAAGGATTCCAAGGTATCCGACAAGACCGCCTTCGCACCCTCGCCGATGCAGGCCACCGACAAGGGCTCGCACTGGTTGTGGATCTGGTCGCTGGCCGTGCCGAAGTCCTCCAAGTCGCAGGATGCCGCCCGCAAGTTCGCCGCCTGGGCCACCTCCAGGGAATACATCAACCTGGTCGCCAAGGATTCCGGCTGGGCACTGGTGCCGCCGGGGACCCGTAGCTCCACCTACGCTTCGGCCGAGTACAAGAAGGTCTCGCCCTTCTCGGACTTCGTGCTGGATGCCATCCAGACGGCGGACGCCAACAAGCCCACAGTCAAGCCGGTGCCCTATACCGGTGTGCAGTTCGCCACCATCCCCGAGTTCCAGTCCATCGGCACCGTGACCGGCCAGGCCATCGCCGGCGCGCTGGCCGGCAAGACCACCTCGGACGCCGCGCTGGATGCGGCCCAGGCACAGGCGGTGCGCATGATGCGCCAAGGTCGCTACATCAAGTAAGACCATCATTGGCGAGCTGCGCGCGGCGACCGGTTTCCCGTTCGCCGCGCAGCTTCACCGTCGACCTGATGTCATGTTTTCCGGCGACCTCGGCGCCCTGGCGCCTGAGGCCGTCCTCCCTGAATTGCCGAGGCTGTCATGTCCACGACCCACTCCACCCATCCGCCTAGCCCGCCGACCATGATGCACAGCTCCTCTTCTTCCGGTGCGCGCCCGCAAGACGGTGCCCAGCCCCGGCCAGCGCCGCAGCGCTTCAATCCCGTCCGACTGATGCAGGCGCCGTCGGTGCTGATCCTGCTGGCCTGGATGATCGTGCCGCTGGCGATGACGATCTATTTCTCGGTCAACCGCTACAACCTGATGGCGCCCGACCAGACCGGTTTCGTCGGCCTGGAAAACTATGCATTCCTGCTGCAGGATCCGGCCTTCTGGCCCTCCATCGGCAATACGGCGCTGTTGATCGGTTCGGTGCTGGCCATCAGCGTCATCGGCGGCACCCTCCTGGCGGTGTTGTTCGACCAGCCTTTCCGTGGTCGCGGCATTGCGCGCCTGCTGGTCATCGGCCCCTTCTTCGTGATGCCCACGGTGGCCGCGCTGATCTGGAAGAACATGATCATGCATCCGGTCTACGGCATGCTGGCCTTCGTCATGCGCCACCTGGGGCTGGAACCGATCGACTGGCTGGCCGAGTACCCGATGCTGTCGGTGATCATCATCGTGGCGTGGCAGTGGATTCCGTTCGCCTTCCTGATCCTGCTGACCGCGCTGCAGTCGCTCGACAGCGACCAGAAGGAGGCTGCGCAACTGGATGGCGCCGGCCCGGTGCGCATCTTCTTCTACATCGTGCTGCCGCACCTGAAGCGCGCCATCACCGTGGTGATCATGATCGAGACCATCTTCCTGCTCTCGGTGTTTGCCGAGATCTTCACCACCACCGCCGGCGGCCCCGGTACGGCCACCACCAACCTGACCTTCCTGGTCTATGCCATCGGCCTGCAGCAGTTCGATATCGGCATCGCCTCGGCCGGCGGCATCTTCGCCGTGGTGCTGGCCAATATCGTGTCCTTCTTCCTGGTGCGCATGCTGGCCCGTAACCTCAAGGGAGCCAACGAAAAATGAACGACCACAAGAAAAGCCCGCTCTGGGTGGCGCTGCTGGGCTGGACCTGCGCCATCATCCTGTTCTTCCCCATCTTCTGGGTGGCGGTCACGGCCTTCAAGACCGAGCAGCAGGCCTATGTGCCTTCGCTGGTGTTCCTGCCCACGCTGGATACCTTCCGCGAAGTCTTCAGCCGCAGCAACTACCTGGCCTATGTGCAGAATTCGCTGATCGTCTCGCTCGGCTCGACCCTCCTGAGCCTGGTGCTGGCGGTGCCGGCGGCCTACTCGATGGCCTTCTTCCCGACCGGCCGCACGCAGAAGCTCTTGCTGTGGATGCTCTCCACCAAGATGATGCCGGCCGTGGGCGTGCTGGTACCGATCTACCTGCTGGCCAAGAACACCGGCATGCTCGATACGGTCACTGGCCTGACCATCATCTACACCTTGATCAACCTGCCCATTGCGGTGTGGATGGCCTTTACCTACTTCAATGACGTCCCCAAGGAAATCCTGGAAGCGGCCCGCATCGATGGTGCCAATGCCTGGCAGGAAATGATTTACCTGCTCCTGCCCACGGCCATGCCTGGGCTGGCCTCGACGGCCTTGCTGCTGGTCATCCTGTCCTGGAACGAGGCCTTCTGGAGCCTGAACCTGACCAGCGTCAACGCCGCGCCGCTGACGGTCTTCATTGCCTCCTATTCCAACCCGGAAGGGCTGTTCTGGGCCAAGCTGTCGGCCGCCTCGCTGCTGGCCATCGCACCCATCATGGCGCTGGGCTGGCTGGCACAGAAGCAGCTGGTGCGCGGCCTGACCTTCGGCGCGGTGAAGTGATGATGACCCGTCAGGCGATTACCCACCTGGTCTGTGATTGCGACGGCGTGCTGCTCGACAGCGAGAGCATCGCGCTGGCGGTACTGCATCGCGAACTGCTGCCGCTGCTGCCGGCCTGGCCCGATGCCGACGAGGCGCCGCACGTACTGGAACAGCGCAGCCAGGTGCTGCACGACGCCATCGCCAACCGTCTGGGCATGTACACCGACGTACTGCTCGCGGAGCTGGACATGGAGTTCGAACTGGGTATGGAAGCCGAACAGATGGAGCGCATCCATGCCACGGTGGCGCTGGCCTGCAGCGAGCAGGCGCAACCGGTGCCGGGCATCGTTGATGCCTTGCAGGCTATCCGCCTGCCGCGCGCGGTGGCCAGCAACAGTGACGCCCCGCGCATCGAGGCCGGCCTGCGGCGCTGCGGCTTGTATCCACAGTTTGCCGGGCGCATCTACAGTGCCCATGCCGTGGCCAAGCCCAAGCCCGCCCCCGATGTCTACCTGGCGGCGGCGGCCGGTTTCGGTGTCGATCCGGCGCGCTGCGTGGCGGTCGATGACAGCGTCACCGGCGTGCGCGCAGCGGCAGCGGCGGGCATGCATGTGCTGGGATTTACCGGCGTGGCGCACGACCGCAAGGCGATGGCGCGGCGCCTGCGCGAGGCCGGCGCGCATCAGGTATTCGAGGATATGAAACAGTTCCCGCAACTGATCAGCGAACTGATCTGGCTGCGCTGAGCACAATGCGTTACCCACCTACAACAAGACCCCCTAGGAGACAGACATGGCAGCAGTGAGCATCAGGAACCTGGCCAAGCGCTATGACGACAACGAAGTCATGCGCGACATCAACCTGGAGATCGAGGAT
>JAFAMT010000043.1 GCA_019233085.1 Herbaspirillum sp. | reverse complement strand
TTGCCATCGGCGGCCTTGCTGTTGACGAAGTGGCGGAAGCGCTTGCGGGTCTCGGGGTCGGTGACGGCCTTCTTCCATTCGCATTCGTAGGTGTCGACCACATGCTGCATGTCGCTTTCCAGCTCGGCGGCGATGCCCAGCCTGTCGTCGATGACCACGCTCTTGAGGTAGTCCAGGCCGCCCTCCAGGTTTTCGCGCCAGGTGCTGGTACGTTGCAGTCGGTCGGCGGTACGCACGTAGAACATCAGGAAGCGGTCCACATAGCGGGTCAGGGTGGCTTCGTCCAGGTCGGAGGCGATCAGCTCGGCATGGCGCGGCTTCATGCCGCCATTGCCGCAGACATACAGGTTCCAGCCCTTGTCGGTGGCGATGATGCCCACGTCCTTGCCCTGCGCCTCGGCGCATTCACGGGTGCAGCCGGAGACGCCGAACTTGATCTTGTGCGGCGAGCGCAGTCCCTTGTAGCGGTTTTCCAGGCGCACCGCGAAGCCCACGCTGTCGCCCACGCCATAGCGGCACCAGGTCGATCCCACGCAGGATTTGACGGTGCGCAGCGACTTGCCGTAGGCGTGGCCGGTCTCGAAGCCGGCGGCGATCAGTTCTTCCCAGATATCGGGCAACTGATCCACGCGGGCGCCGAACAGGTCCACGCGCTGGCCGCCGGTGATCTTGGTGTAGAGGCCGTATTTCTTGGCGATCTGGCCGACCGCGATCAGGCCGTCGGGGGTGACTTCGCCACCGGCCATGCGCGGCACCACCGAGTAGGTGCCATCCTTCTGGATGTTGCCCAGGAAGTAGTCGTTGGAATCCTGCAGGCTGGCATGTTCCTTCTTGAGCACGAAGTCGTTCCACAGCGAGGCCAGCACATTGGCCACCATGGGCTTGCAGATGTCGCAGCCCAGGCCACGGCCATGCTTGGCCAGCAGTGCGTCGAAGCTTTTGATCTGGCCCACGCGCACAAGGTGGTGGATCTCCTGGCGCGAGTAGGGGAAGTGTTCGCAGACGTGGTTGTTGACGGCCAGGCCCTGCTTCTTCATCTCGGCCTTCATCACCTGGGTGACCAGCGGTACGCAGCCGCCGCAGGCGGTGCCGGCCTTGGTGCAGGTCTTCAGGTCGCCGATGGTGGTGATCCCCGAGGCCACGGCAGCACACAGCTGGCCCTTGGAGACGTTGTTGCAGGAGCAGATCTGGGCCGATTCCGGCAGGGCATCCACGCCCAGACCCGGCTTGGCCTTGCCATCGGCTTGCGGCAGGATCAGGAATTCCGGTGCCTCCGGCAGTTCGATCTTGTTCAGCATCATCTGCAAGAGCGTGCCGTACTCGGCGGCGTCGCCCACCATCACCGCGCCCAGCAGGTGCTTGCCGGATTCGGAGACGACGATCTTCTTGTAGATCTGGCGTCGCTCGTCGGTGAACTGGTAGGAACGGCTGCCGGCTTCCTTGCCATGGGCGTCGCCGATGCTGGCCACGTCCACGCCCATGAGCTTCAACTTGGTGCTCATGTCGGCACCGTTGAATTGCGGTACTTCGATGGCGTCATCGCGGTGCGACAGCAGGTGCTTGGCGGCGGTGCGGGCCATGTCGTAGCCGGGCGCCACCAGGCCGAAGATCTTGCCATTCCACAGCGCGCATTCGCCGATGGCATAGACGGCCGGGTCCGAGGTCAGGCAGCAGTTGTCGATGACGATGCCGCCCCGGTCGCCCACCTTCAGGCCGGCAC
Source organism: Herbaspirillum sp. (assembly GCA_019233085.1). Taxonomy (GTDB): domain Bacteria; phylum Pseudomonadota; class Gammaproteobacteria; order Burkholderiales; family Burkholderiaceae_D; genus Herbaspirillum. Next base: position 12,914 of record JAFAMT010000043.1, on the reverse strand, counting down.
TGCGGGCCAGTTCGTCACGCGGGCGGATGCCGGCGGAGAAGACGATCATGTCGGTTTCCAGGTGCGAACCATCCTCGAAGTTCATGCGATGGGTGTGCTGCTTGCCATCGACGATCTCGACCGTGTTCTTCTGGGTGTGGGCGGTCACGCCCAGTTCCTCGATCTTCTGGCGCAGCACGCGGCCACCGCTTTCGTCCACCTGTACCGCCATCAGGCGCGGGGCGAACTCGACCACATGGGTTTCCAGCTTGAGGTCGCGCAGGGCCTTGGCGCATTCCAGGCCCAGCAGGCCGCCGCCGATGACCACGCCTGTCTTGGAACGGTTGCCGCATTCCAGCATGGCTTCCAGGTCTTCGATGGTGCGGTAGACGAAGCAGTCCTTGCGCTGGTTGCCCGCTACGGTGGGGACGAAGGGATAGGAGCCGGTGGCCAGCACCAGCTTGTCATAGGACAGCGTTTCTTCCACGCCGGCCACGTTGACCACCACCTGTTTCAGGCCGAGGTCGATCTGCTGGGCCTTGGCATTGAGCTTGAGGTCGAACTGCACGGCGCTGCGGCCGGCGTCGAAGAAGCCCGGCGCCACCAGTGACAGGTCCTCGTCGCTCTTGCCGGCGAAGAATTCCGAGAGGTGCACGCGGTCGTAGGCCGGACGCGGCTCTTCGCACAGGATGGTGACGTGCAGCTCGCCCGCGCCGCTCTCGGCCAGGGTTTCCAGGAACTTGTGGCCCACCATGCCGTGGCCGATGACGATGATCTTCATGCTTGGCTCCTCAGGCTGCGACCTTGTTGTCGACGGCGACAGCATCGCCGCTCGTGTCGGACGTGGTGAAGCGGACGGCCACCGCGCACAGTGCCGACACGGTCACCAGCACGCCCAGGGTGGAGAGGGTCTGTTGCGTGTTGCCCAGGCCCTTCATCAGGAAGCCTGCCAGCACCGCGCCCACGTTGCCGCCGGCACCGATGATGCCGGCCACGCCGCCCAGCGCCTTGCGGTCGATGAAGGGCACCAGCGCATAGGTGGCGCCGCAGGCCATATGGGTGAACAGGCCGAAGCACAGCATGGCGACGACGGCGGCCACGACGCTGCCGGCATGGGCGAACCACAGCAGGCCCAGGCCCTCGCCCAGCATCATGACGAACAACAGGGTGGCGCGGCGGTTCAGGCCACCCGAGAGTGCCACCTTGTCGGAGACGAAGCCGCCCAGGGCGCGTGCGAACAGGGCCAGCAGGCCGAAGCTGGCGGCGGCGATGCCGGCCGATTCCAGCGAAAGCTTGAAGTGGTCCACGTAGTAGGTGGCGGCGATGTTGTGGATGAAGATCTCCACGCCAAAGCAGGCGCCGTAGGTGATGAAGAGCATCCAGACGCGATAGTTGGCAGCCGCGGCCCGGAAGCTGGCCCAGCCGCCGCGCTTGCCGCTTTCGATGCTCACGCCGGCCGCGCGCAGGTCGTCATAGTTGCCTTCCGGGCAGTCCTGGGTAAAGCGCCAGTAGAGCGCCGCCATGATGACCATCAGCACGCCCGGCACCATCAGCGCCACGCGCCAGCCCCAGCCGTGCGACACGCCCAGCATGATCAGCGCGCCCATGAGCAGCGGCATCAGGCCTTGCGCCACGCCGCCGCCGGCATTGCCCCAGCCGGCGGTGGCGGCGTTGGCGGTGCCCACCACGTTGGGGGCGAACATCACCGAGGTGTGGTACTGGGTGATCACGAAGCTGGCCCCCACCGCGCCGATCAGGAGGCGGAAGAACAGGAAACTCTCGTAGCTCTGCGCGAAGGCCACGCCGATGACCGGCACGGCGCCGGCCAGCAGCAGGCCGGTGTAGGTCTTGCGCGGGCCGAAGCGGTCGCACATCGGGCCGATGACCAGGCGCACCAGGATGGTCACGGCCACGGCGGCGATGTTGATGTTGGCGATCTGCCCAGCGCTCAGGTTGAACTCACCCTTGATCACCGGCATCAGCGGTGCGCAGGCGAACCAGGCGAAGAAGCAGATGAAGAAGGCCATCCAGGTCAGGTGGAAGGTGCGCATGGGCGGCGTGCGCAGGGAGAACAGCTCGATACGATTGGATTTGCTCATGGCGGCTCCTGGTCAGCAAAACAAAAAGGCGCCCGCTCGAATCCGGGGCAGTGCCTCGGTCCAAGCGGACGCCATTGTCCTTGTGTGTTGCAGATCCATCGTTAGATCGGCATCAATTGGGGGGATCGACTTTGATCCTGATGCTTGTTTAGCAAAGCGCGTGCCAGTCCGGCGATTTCGGCGCAATGCCAGTCTGGTGGCCGATTCCGGGGAGTGGGAGGGGGCAGGGGTGGCGGGCAGGCAGTCGGCCTGCACCCGATTTATATCATTGCGTGATGGTTTTCAGTGCGCGCTGCGCTCTCATGGTGCAGTGCATCGTAGCGGTGCGATGCTGGTGGGCAAGGTGCGGTGTCGCCCGCGCGGCCCTGCCAAGTCGCCTAGCGGGGCTGGAAGGCGATGATGCCCATGCCGGCCAGGGCCACGGCGACGCCGGCCACGTCCCAGGGGGAGGGGCGTACACCATCGACCAGCCACAACCACGCAATGGCCACGGCGATGTAGACACCGCCATAGGCCGCATAGACCCGGCCGGAGGCGGCATCATGCAGCGTCAGCAACCAGGCGAACAGGCCCAGGCTGGCCGCTGCCGGCAGCAGCAGCCAGGCCGACCGGTCGTGCTTGAGCCACAGGTAGGGCAGATAGCAGCCGAGGATCTCGGCCAGCGCCGTGCAGACATAGAGCAGCAGGGTCTTCATGGGGAGGGTGGCCGGCTCAGTCTTCTTCGCGGGCGCGGATGTCGGCGCGCTCGTCGGGGCTCTTGTCCAGCCATTTGCGATGCAGCCATTGTTCGATCGGACGGCCCACCACGAACAGCCCCAGGATCAGTGCGGTGGCCATCAGTGCCACGCGCCACCAGCCAGCCCCGCAGACGATGCCCACGGCGGCGGTGACCCAGATCGAGGCGGCGGTGGTGAGGCCGCGCACCTTCTCGGTCTTCTGTTCGTGGATGATCACCCCCGCCCCCAGGAAGCCGATGCCGGTGATGATGCCCTGGATGGCGCGGCTGATGGCATCGCGGTGCTGGTCCAGGTCGGCCAGGGCGAAATTCATCGCCGCCATCGTCACCAGCGCCGAGCCCAGGGCCACCAGGCCCAGGGTCTTCATGCCGGTAGGCTTGCCGCGCAGGTTGCGGTCGATGCCGATGGCGCAGCCGATGAGCAGGGCAATGACGAGGCGAGAGAAGATTTCCAGGTAATCGGTCATGGTGGTGCAAGTGGACGAGGTAGGCCAAAGCGGCATCATGGATGCCGGCGGATCCGTGATTGTAACCTCGGCTGCGTGCCTGCCCCGACTTGGCTGGCAGGATGCGGCCGGCGCCAGCAGATGGAGGCGACCTGGCTCAATCCAGTTCGAGCGGGATCAGGCAGTCTTGCCCATGGAATAAGCGCGCATAGCGGCTGGCGGCTGACTCGTTGACGACGATGAAGCGGTCGAAATTGAACAGCGTCGGTTCCAGCTGCGCGTCGATGGCGTGCCGGGCGGAAAATCCCGCGTAGCTTTCGCCGAAGCGGAACAGTTCGGCCTTGAATTCATTGCTCAGGTTGGCATCGTCGACCGGATGGAACTTGATGACCAGCTTGCCGCCGAGGTCGGTGACCAGGGCTTTCATGGTGCGCAGGGCAATGACCAGTCCGTGCAGCAGCTTTTGCGTTTCCGCGCTGCCGGTGCCATAGCGGGCCACCAGGTTGATGATGTTGGGCAGGAAGCATAGCCAGTTGCGTTCCGTCCCGGCCAGGCAATTCCGCGGCGGCAGCGTAAGCGTGGTGACCTTTCCCAGGGTGGGAAAGGCATCCGGCGAGACGCGGTAGGCGCCGCGGTATTTGGGGCTGGCGTCGTCAAACCAGATCGGGCGGACGCGGTTGATGTCGTGGATGTTCTGCACCGTCAGTCGCAGCTTGCTCATGACCGCAGGATGAGGCTGCAGCAGTTGCAGCAGCTGATGGGTGTCGATCAGCTGGTCCTGCGACGGCGAGGCCAGCAGCGCATTGCAGGAGGTATTGCCTTCTTCCAGGTAGGAGATGCCCGTCACCGCCGCAGACAGTTTCAGGATCTTGCCGAGCAGGTAGCCGGTATGCGGCAGGTACACATGCAAGGGTGGGGGAGCGGGCGGCAAGGCGTCGCTGAGCTTGACCAGGAATTCGACCGTTCGCTCGGGACTCCAGATCCCGTCATCGACGACGGATACCTGTTGGCCATCCCAGGCCAGGCCGCGGCCACAGACAACGAGGGGATGGTCGAGCCGGCCCTGGCTGGCCAGCAGTCGGGCAATGGAATAGGTGATGGGGCTGTGAATGTAGACAATATCCATGCGAGTGGGCCCTCCGGATATCGGTGACGCCAAGAGGAGATGTGGAGCAGCATCTTGGGCGCCGGGTACCGGGGCCGCAATGGGACTTGTGCTTACAAAGGTTACAGAAAATGACGGCCCCATTCGGGGGGAGGCGCCCCGCGGGAGCGGCATGTCCGCCATGGTGGCGGGATGGGAGGGCCTGGCGACCCGTGTCGGATCGCCCGGGATTGTATCGTACTGTGTCGTAGTGCGTTGTCTTGTGTCGGGACTGCCAGACCGCTGGCGAGGGTCTCACTGCAAGGTCTGTCGCAACTCGCTCGGACTGAGCCCGAAATGCTGGCGGAAGCGGATGGCGAAGCGCGAAGCCGAATCGTAGCCGCAACGGGCCGCGATATCGGCGATGGGTAGCGAGGACGCCTGCAGCTGTTCCAGCGCCAGTCCCAGCTGCACCTTGTCGAGCAACTGGCGAAACCCGGTCTGCTCGCGCGCCAGCCGCCGCTGCAGCGTGGAGACGCTGCAATGGAAGGCGCTGGCGACGCGCTCCAGGCTGCGTTCTTCGGCATCCAGCATCAGCAGGTACTGCTCGATGCGATGGCTGAAGGCGTCGCTGCGGTCACGCAACAGCGCGCCGATGGGGCCGCGCAGGCTCAGGGCCAGCAGCAGCGCCTCGCCGGCCTGGCACTGCAGCTCGACCGGCGCGTCGTCGTGCAGGCAGTCCTGCAGGTAGCGCCAGGCGCGCAGGATGTCGCCATCCTGCGGCACCGTCGTCACTTCCTGCGCCTGCCGCGCATGCGCTCCCTGGCCCGGATAGTGCAGCCGGAAGCGTTCGATCAGCGCCGGCGGCAGCGAGACCATGTCGGCCGCGTATTCGCCGTTGCGCGGCAGGTTGCCCACATTGAGCTGCGTACCCGCTGCGATCAGCAGCAAGCCCTCCTGGCCGCACAATAGGTTGCGCCCGTTCCATTGCAGGCGCTTCCTGCCTTGCCGCACATGGCAGATGCTGGCCTGGCCGATGAAGACCTGGCGCAGCTGCTGTTCCTGGCGGCAGCGGATCCTGGTCAGCGTGGGGCGCTGACCATGGGCAAACGGCAGGATGTCGATCTCGCTTGACATGCGGGGGCTTAGCGTCCGTAGTGGGCGGTCAGCCTGGCCTGGCCGAGCGAGGCCGCGTTCAACATGAAGCCGACCATGGCGCCGCTGGCCTGGGCATCCAGGGGCAGCTTGTCGGTGTTGAGCGCCCAGACTACGAACTGGTAGCGATGCGGCTTGTCGCCCTGCGGTGGGCAGGCGCCGCCGAAGCTGCTGCTGCCGAAGTCGGTGCGGCCCTGGATGGCGCCCTTGGGCAGGCCCTCGCCCTGGGCATTGATGCCGCCCGGCAGGCTGGTCACCGAGGCCGGGATGTTGAACACCGTCCAGTGCCACCAGCCGCTGCCGGTGGGGGCATCCGGGTCGTAGACGGTGACGGCGAAGCTCTTGGTGCCAGCCGGCGCACCCGACCAGGACAATTGCGGCGAACGGTTCTGGCCGCTACAGCCGAAGCCGTTGAAGACCTGGGCGGTTGACAGCGTCTGCCCTTCCTTGATGTCGTGGCTGGTCACGGTGAAGTCGGCGGCCTGGGCCGACAGTGCCGAAAACGTCAGGGCGGCAGCCGCCAGGGTGGTGCGGGTGGTGGTCATGGAAGTCCTCTGTGATGAGTAATGATGAGCCATCATCATAGGAGGGCGCAATGGCGACGATGGTGCAGAAAACGTCAGCCTCGGTGCCGATCGTGTCAAGCTGCGTCCGGGCTGCGCAGACGTTGCAGCTGGCAAGGATCGTTCATGCGAGCACGGGCTTGTGTCAAACTGTGCCACCGGGCGCCATCTTCGCTTTTTGCACGACAAACGCTCCAACGCACTGCTTGCCCTCTTTCATGGATCACATCTCATCGCCGCCGCCATTGCCCCATGCCTTGCAGCAGGAGTCCATCGCCAACAGCCCCCCGCGCCTGCGGGCGCGCGCCATCGGTTCGGCGGTGGTCGCGCCCACCGATGTCACGCTGCAGGCCGGGCAATGCCTGGTAGTGGAAGGGCCTTCCGGCGCCGGCAAGACGCGCCTGCTGCGCCTGCTGGCCGATCTGGATGAAGGGCAGGGCGAAGCCTGGCTCGACGGCCAGGCCCGCAGTGCCATGCCGGCGCCGCAATGGCGCCGCCAGGTGTTGTACCAGGCGGCCGAACCGGCCTGGTGGGAGGCCACGGTGATGGCGCATTTCCCGACGGATCAACATGCCAGGGCGATCACGTTGGCCCGGCACCTGGCGCTGGGCGAAGACCGCCTGCGCGCCGATCTGGCCCAGCTGTCCACCGGTGAGCGCCAGCGCGCGGCCCTGGTGCGATCGCTGTTGGCGCAGCCAGCAGTGCTCTTGCTGGACGAGCCCACCAGTGCGCTGGATGCCGCCAACGTGGAGCGCGTGGAAGACCTGCTGCGTGATGCCATGGGGCAGGGCATGGCGCTGCTGCTGGTGACGCATGCGCAGGAGCAGGCCCGACGGCTGGGCCACGGGACCCTCCAGGTCGTGCGCAGGAGCGCGCCATGACTGCCTTGCCCCTGTCGGCCACCGATCTGGCCATGTCGGCGATCCTGGTGCTGGTCAATGCCGTGGCCTCGCTGGCACTGGGTTTGCAGATCCACCGCTCGCTGCTGGTGGCGGCGCTACGGATGGTGGCGCAACTGCTGCTGGTGGGCCTGGCGCTGCGCTGGATCCTGACCAACCAGTCGCCCTGGCTGACCGCGCTGGCGGTGCTGCTGATGATTGCCGCCGCCGCGCGCGAAGTCGCCAGCCGCTCACGCAAGCCGCTGGCCGGCAGCGCCGGCTTGCGCATCAGTACCGTGGTGGTGGGCACGGCGTCCATGCTCACCGTGGCGCTGGCGCTGGCCACAGCCTTGCGTCCCGATCCCTGGTACGACCCGCGCTATGCGATTCCCCTGATGGGGATCGTGCTGGGCAGCGTGCTCAATTCGGCCAGCATTGCGCTGGATGCCTTCCTCACCGGCGCCAGCAGTGCGGCGGCTGTCATCGAAGCCCGGCTGGCACTGGGCGCGGGGCGACACGAAGCCTTGCGCGCGCCACTGATTGCCGCCATCCGCAGCGGCATGCTGCCGGTGATCAACCAGATGTCGGCCGCCGGCATCATCACGTTGCCCGGCATCATGACCGGCCAGGTGCTGGCCGGCATGGATGCGCTGGCAGCGGCCAAGTACCAGATCCTGTTGATGTTCATCCTGGCCGGGGCCAGTGGCCTGGCGGCTTTCGGTGCGGCCACGCTGGCCATGCTGCGCCTGACCGACGGGCGCCAGCGCTTGCGGCTGGATCGCTTGCGCAACTAGGTCTCGCCGATCTTTCATGCCGTCATCACGGCCACTCCAAGGACCTACCATGAACCTGACCTCGCTGGCTCTCCTCCTCGTCTTCCAGTGCCTGGGCGAAGGCGCGGCCCAGTTGCTGGGCCTGCCCGTGCCGGGGCCGGTGATCGGCATGTTGCTGCTGCTGTTGTCCTTCCTGCTGTATCCGCGCCTGGCCGACTTCATGGAGCAAACCTCCTGGGGCATCCTGCAACACCTGTCGCTGTTGTTCGTGCCGGCCGGGGTGGGGGTGATCGCCGCCAGCGGGCAGCTCAAGGGCGATCTCTGGGCCATCCTGGTGGCGCTGGTGGCGAGCACCGTACTGGCCATCGCCGTGGGCGCACTGGTGACGCAGTGGGCGATGAAGCGGCTACGTCCAGCCGCGGACCAGAACCCGGAGCAGCCATGATCCCCGGCCTGCACCGGCTCACCGATGTCTGGGTCTACCTGGCGGCCTCGCCGCTGCTGGGGCTGACCACCACGCTGGTGGCCTACCTGGTGGCGCTGCAGCTTTACCAGCGTCTCAGGTTCAATCCGCTGGCCAATCCGGTGCTCATCGCCATCGCTATCGTGGTCGCCATCCTGGTCATCACCGGCACGCCCTACAAGACCTACTTCGAAGGCGCGCAGTTCGTCCACTTCATGCTGGGGCCGGCCACGGTGGCGCTGGCCATGCCGCTGTACAAGCAGTGGCACAACTTCCGCCGCGCGGTGCTGCCGCTGATGCTGGGGCTGGCGGCTGGCTCGGTGACGGCCGTGGTGGCGGCCGTCGGGATCGCCTATGCAATGGGGGCGTCGCGCCAGGTCATGGTTTCGCTGGCGCCGAAGTCGGCCACCACGCCGATTGCCATGGCGATCTCGGAGCGCTTCGGCGGCTTGCCCTCGCTGACGGCGGTGCTGGTCATCTGCACCGGCATCCTGGGGGCGGTACTGGCGCGCTACATCCTCAACTTCCTGCGCATCGACAGCCATCCCGTGCGCGGCTTTGCGCTGGGCGTGGCCTCGCACGGCATCGGTACCGCGCGGGCCTTGCAGGTCAGTGCCGAGATGGGGGCCTTTGCCGGCCTGGGGATGGGGCTCAACGGCGTCTTCACCGCCGTGTTGGTGCCGGTGGCGATGCCGCTGATGCTGCGCTGGATCGGCAGCTGAGGCCGTTCTTCAAGCCGCCGGACGTGGACACCAGGGCGGCACCTTGAATTGTTCGACCAGGAAGTCACGCATGCGCTGCACCTTGGGCGGCAGATGGTTGCGCGTCGGGTAGAGCGTATGCACCACCAGTTTTTCTCCGGTGGACCAGCCCTCCAGCAGCTCCACCAGCTCGCCTGACTGGATCGCGGCATTGACGATGAAATCCGGCTGGATCGCGATGCCCTGGCCGGCCTTGGCCATTTCCCGGCAGGTCACGCCGTTGTTGACATAGACCGCAGAGCGTACCCGCACGCTGCAACTGTCGCCATCGACATGACGGAACAGCCATTCATCGCCATTGGACTGGTAGCTGTAGGAGATGAAGGGATAGTCCCGCAGTTCGGGCGGAAATTGCGGCGTGCCGTGCTTGGCCAGGAAGGCGGGCGAGGCGCAGGCGATCAGGCGCACCGAGGCCAGGGGGCGCGCCACCATGCGGCTGTCGCCCAGGGCGCTGATGCGGATGGCCATGTCGTAGCCTTCCTCGACCAGGTCGATGGTGCGGTCCGAGAGCGTGATGTTGAGCGTGATCAGGGGATGGCGTTCGGTGAACAGACCCCACAGGGGCGCCAGCTGCTCCACGCCGAAATCCTGGGGCGCAGCTATCCTGAGCCGCCCGCAGGCCTGGTCCGAATGGAGGCCCACTTCGCTCTCGACGTCCTGGATGGCGCCCAGCAATTCCTTGCAGCGCGAAAAATAAAGGCGTCCCTCATCGGTCAGCGACAACCGCCGGGTGGTCCGGTGCAGCAGCCGGATGCCCAGGAACTGCTCCAGCTCCGACACCTGGCGCGAGACGGCGGGCTTGGACAGGCCGGTGACCTCGACGGCACTGACAAAACTGCCGCTCTCGACCACGGCGACAAAGGTTTCCATGGCTTGCAACTTGTCCAAGACGGCTCCGGTCAGCGGGGAAAATGCCGTCAAGCTTGCCACGCCTGGCCATCGGCGGGAATGCTACCTTTGGATAATTGCCGGATGACCGGAGTACCTCAGCGTATGCCTGCCGCCCACGCCACCACCTCGGCGGCCAGGCGGTCGCTGGCGCGGCCGAAGGCACTCACCACCTCCGGCAGCTGGCTGCCATCGACCGCCTGGGTCACGCTGAAGCGCTGCGCCGCCAGCTGCCGGCGCGTGGCGGTGTCGATCATGCGCGCATCGTAGACGATCACGACGGTCGGCGCGCCGTTGCGGTATTCGCTCTGGAAGGCCTGCAGCGAACCCGCCAGTTCGATGCTGGCGGCGATATTGGCCTGGTCGCCGGAAAGGCTGCCAAAACGGCCATCAGCCTGGAAGGCTTCCAGCAGGCGGTCGCGCACCAGCACCGGTGCCGGATCGCTCCAGCGCGCGCCGGCATAGGACTTGACAACATCCCCCTCGGGTAGCACCAGGATGCGTTCGCTGTCCAGGCTGCGGCTGGCGTAGGGCGTGGCAATGCGCAGGGCGCGCTGGTCGCTGCTGGTGTTGCCGGCAGCGCCGGTGCTGGCCGATGGCGGCGGCAGGCGATAGACCGTCTGCGGGTCCGCCTTGGGCAGGATGGAGCAGGCCGCCAGGGCCAGGCCGCAGGCCAGCAGGCCAGTGCGCCGGAGCAGGAGCAGGGGGGTCATGGTTTGAATTCCTGGAGGTTGTCGTTGCCCAGCAGGTAGCCGCCGGGATTGTTTTCCAGCTTGTGGCTGATGGCGCGTACCGAGGCCAGCGTGCCGCGCAGTTCGCTGATGGCCGGGCCGATATCGGCCACCCCTTGGGCACCGCTGTTGAGGGCAGCCTGGTTCTGCTGGATCAGTTTCTCGATCTGCTGGCTGCTGGACGCCAGCGAGGCCATGGCCTTTTGCAGGTTGCCCAGGGCGTCGGCACCACGCGTGCCCAGCAGCTGGTTGGTCGACTGCATGGCCAGGTTGGCCTGGCGCGCCGCCTCGGCCAGCTCTTGCATGGCGCTGCCGGCGTTGTTGCGCTGGGCGGCCAGGGCACCGGTCAATTGCTCCACGTGGGCCAGCGTATCGCTGAGCCGGCGCGCATTCTCGGGAGCGACGAACTTCTTGGCATTGAGCAACACCTCATTGACATTGGTGAGCAGGTCTTCGCCATTGGACAGCAGCGAGGACAGCGGCGAGGGCGTGGCGATGATGATAGGGTCCTCGTCGTCCTTGGAGACCAGGCGCGGGCTTTGCGGCGAACCATTGGTCAGCTGGATCAGGGCGGTGCCGGTGATGCCGGCCAGGGCCAGCTTGGCGCCGGTGTCTTCCTTGATGGGCGCGCGACCGGTCACGCGGATGCGGGCGCGGACCTTGCGCGGGTCGTCCGGGTCCAGGGTCAGGCTGACCACGTCACCGACCTTGATGCCGCTGTACTGCACCGGGCTGCCGCGCGAGAGGCCGCTGACTTCCTCGTTGAAGATGACGGTGTAGTAGTCGACGTCGCGTTCGCGTCCGGCCTTGGTGAGCCACAGGCAGAACAGCAGCGCCGCGGCAGCGACCAGGAGGGTAAACAGTCCGATGAGGACGTGGTGGGCGCGGGTTTCCATTAATGTCGTCCTTGGGAGGAGAGGGCAGCACCGCCGGCATCGGCAGCCTTGGCAGGGTGGGCAGACTGGCTGGCGGCCCGTCCACGCGGGCCCTGGAAGTATTCCTGTATCCACGCATCGGGATAGGCCGCGACGGTATCGATGCGATCAACCACCAGTACGCGCTTGGCCGAGAGCACGGCCACGCGGTCGCAGATGGCGTAGAGCGTGTCGAGGTCGTGCGTGACTAGGAACACGGTCAGGCCCAGCGCGTCGCGCAGCGTCAGGATCAGGTGGTCGAAGGCGGCCGCGCCGATGGGGTCCAGCCCGGCCGTGGGTTCGTCCAGGAACAGGATGTCGGGGTCCAGCGCCAGCGCGCGGGCCAGGGCGGCGCGCTTGATCATGCCGCCCGACAGCTCGGCCGGATATTTGTCGCCGGCGGCGATGGGCAGGCCGGCCAGCGCCAGTTTCATGGCGGAGACGCCGCGTGCCTCGGTGGCATCGAGGCCGCCATATTCGATCAGCGGCAGGGCGATGTTCTCCAGCACCGTCAGCGAGGAAAACAGCGCTCCCTGCTGGAACAGCACGCCAAAGCGGCGCTCGTAGCGCGAGCGCTGCTCGGCCGACAAGGCCGAGAGATCCTGTCCGAACACCCGCACCTGGCCGGTGGCCGGGCGCTGCAGGCCGACGATGCTACGCAGCAGCACCGACTTGCCGGTGCCGGAGCCGCCCACCACGCCCAGGATCTCGCCGCGCCGCACCTGCAGGTCCAGCTGGTCATGCACCACCTGGGTGCCGAACTGGTTGCGCAGGCCGCGCACCTCGATGATGTTTTCCTCGCCGCTCACCATCCCATCTCCATGAAGAACAGCGCCGCCAGCGCATCGAGCAGGATCACCACGAAGATCGACTGCACCACGCTGGAGGTGGTGTGCTGGCCGACCGACTGGGCGCTGCCGCTGACCTTGAAACCCTCGTTGCAGCCGATGATGGCCACCACCAGCGCAAACAGCGGCGCCTTGACCATGCCCAGGACGAAATGCAGGATGCCCACGTCCTGCTGCAGCAGCGACAGGAACATGGCCGGACTGATATCGAGCGACAGTGCACACACCATGGCCCCGCCAAACAGGCCCGAGAGCATGGCCACGAAGGTCAGCGCCGGCATGGCCACCAACAGCGCGATGATGCGCGGCAGCACCAGCAGTTGCACCGGATCCAGGCCGAGGGCACGGATGGCGTCGATCTCCTGGTTGGCCTTCATGGAGCCGATCTGGGCGGTAAAGGAGCTGGCCGTGCGCCCGGCCATGAGGATGGCGGTCAGCAGCACCGCGAATTCGCGCAGGAAGGAAAAGGCCACCAGGTCCACCGTATAGATGCTGGCGCCGAAGTTGGCCAGTACCGTGGCCCCCAGGAAGGCCACCACCGCACCCACCATGAAGGTCAGCAGCGACACGATGGGCACCGCATCCAGCCCGGTCTG
>JAFAMT010000028.1 GCA_019233085.1 Herbaspirillum sp. | reverse complement strand
TCAGCTCGGCGCCATCGGTGCGTTGCTTGCCGACCGGGACGATGGTGTTGTTGGGCAGGGTGGACTTGATGTTGTCACGCTCCAGCCGGAACACCGAGACCGTGGCGCTGGCGCGGCCTTCCCAGAAATCGAACTTGGCGCCGGCTTCGGTATTGCGCGTCTGCTCGGGCGCCAGGTCGGCGTTGTTGACCGCCAGGGCGAAGTTCTCCGCGGAGGGTTGGAAGGAACGGCTCCAGGAGAGGTAATAGGATTGCGTCTCGGTGGGTTGCCACACCAGGCCTGCGCGCGGGCTATAGGCGGTATCGGTACGCGACAGGCTGGTGGGCGCTCCGGTCGGTGCCTGCAGGCGCGAGTCCTGCTTGTAGCGGTCATAGCGCAGGCCGACCAGGGCCTTCCATTGCGCGTTGAAGGCGATGTTGTCCTGCAGGTAGGAACCGAAGGTATCGTAGGTGCCGTAGGTGGTGGTCAGTGCGCCCAGGCGGTTGGGGTCGACCACCGGCAGCACCGGATTGAAGATGGATACCGCCGGCAGGCCGGAGCTGCCGCCGGCGACCGGCACACCGGCGTAGGAGTAGGCGTCCTTGCTCTGGCTGCCGAATTCCATGCCATAGAGGATCTCGTGCTTGGTCTCCCCCAGCCTGATCTTCTGGGTCAGCTCGCTCTGGTTGAACCAGCCATTCTCGTCGCGTACCAGCTTGGCGTGGCTCATGCTCATGGTGCCATTGGTCTCGTTGACGTTGCCGCTGATGTTGGTGTTGTTGCGATTGAGGTGGTAGTCGTAATAGCGCAAGCCGTTGCGGAAGGAGAACTCCTCATTGAAGCGGTGCGTGAAGGTGGCCGTGGTGGAGGCCACGCGCGATTGGACGAAGTCGGCGTCACGCGCATTGCGGGCGCCGAAGTAGGTCCCCGGATCGACGCTGACCGGACGTCCCTGGTAGGAGGGGATGCCGAAGTCCATCACCCGGCGGTCTTCGAGGTAGTCAGCCTGCAGCAGCAATTTGGTGTCCGGCGAGAAGCGCAATTCCATCGACGGCGCGATGGCGCTGCGGTCGATGAATTGCTGGGCGCGGAAGTTGTCGCCGCGTTCCACCGCACCGGTCAGGCGCCATGACACCGCACCCTCGCCGGCACTGCGGCCCAGGTCGAGCTCGGCGCGGCGACCGGCATTGCTGTTGGCCGTGAAGCCGACGTCGGAGATATCCACGCCCGGCTTCTTGGTCACCCGGTTGATCAGCCCGCCCGAGGAGCCGCGACCGTACAGCACGGCCGCCGGTCCCTTGATCACTTCCACCGTTTCCACATTGGACAGGTCGCGGAAATACAGCGCGTCGTCGCGGAAGCCATCGACGAACTGGTCACCGATGGCGGTAAAGCCGCGGATGAAGACCTGGTCGCGCTGTCCGTCACCGGTCGACAGGCCCAGGCCGGGCACGTTCTTGAGCACATCCTGCAGCGAGGTCGCGTTCTGGTCGCGGATCACCTGGGCCGGCACCACGTTGATGGTCTGGGGCACGTCACGCAGCGGCGCTTCGCTCTTGGTGCCGCTGACGGCGGTGGGCGCGAGGTAGCCGTCGTTGGTACGGGAGCCACTGACCTCCACGGTGGGCAGCGTCGCCGAGGCCTGTTGCCCGAAGGCGGGAGAAACGGCAAGCGGAGACAGGGAAAAGGCAGCCAGCACGGCCAGGCGACCGCGACGCAGACGGAATTTCATGAGGGGATCCTGATTATTTTATAAATGAAAATCGTTATTATTTGTATTTAATCATTAAATGTAAGAATTTGTAAAGGCGCAGGGCGTCACGCGCGGCTTCGCCGGCGGACGGGGCGGGTAGGGAAGGGGGAGGAGATGGCGGATCCTGCCAGGGGCGGCAAGATCCGGATCAGGAAGGGAGAAGCAGGTGCAGCGGGGAGGTGTGCGAGAGCGGAGGCCCTAGTGCAGCCGGATCACATGGGCGTCGTCGGGGTCGCTATCGGGGCCGGCCTGGCCGAAGGAGAACAGTTCGAAGGTAGTGCCATCATCGGCGGCTTCGTACTGGTACGAGTTGTTCCACGGATCGCGCGGCAGGCGGTCGACATAGCCACCGGTCTGCCAGTTGCCCGGTACCGGTGCGCGTACCGGCCTGATGACCAGCGCTAGCAAGCCCTGCTCGGTGGAGGGGTAGCGGCCATTGTCCTGGCGATAGCGGTCCAGGCCGGCGGCGATGGCGCGCATGTCCTTCTCGGCCGCCTGGGCCTGGGGACTATGGTCATGGTTGAAGCGCGCCACCATCGGTGGCAGCAGCAGCGCCGCCGCCACGGCCAGCACGGTCAGCGCCAGGATCCAGCGCAGGCGCGCCAATCCACGTTGCAGGAACAGGAAGGCGGAATGCCGCCGGGAGGACAAGAGGGAACGGCGCATGGGTGCTGCTGGCTTCAATTGGGCAGGTGGAGTGGGGAAAACACGCAGTATAAGCGCCCCGGGCCGCGCGCCGGCCAAAAAGCCGGACGCACCACGGCACGGCGTGGCGGGGTGGCCGAGGCGGTATTGCTCAGGGCTTCAGCGTCACGGCCACGCCAGCCTGGCTGCTGACCACTTCCGAGAGGGTGGCGTAGAGTTCGCTGCCATCGCGGGTATTGAGCCAGTGGCTGCCGTCGTAGCGGTAGTGGAAGCCGCCCGAGCGCGCGGCCAGCCACATCTCCTGCATCGGCGCCTGGCTGTTGATGATGATCTTGGAGCCGTTGTCGATGCATTCGACTTCCAGCACATTGCCGCTGCGGCTGCACTCGACATCGAGCTTACTGGTGTCGCAGGCATTTTCCAGCGCGAGTTCGATGGCGTTGAGGGTGGCGTCGGCCAGGTCCAGGAATTCCGATTCGGTCATGCTAAACTCCAAGGCATTCTAAGATTTCGATGTAATCCTCCATTTTATCGTGAAGTCACATTATTCTCTTGCCCGTCGTACAGCCCTTGCTGCCCTGTGCGCTGCCGCGCTGACCCTGGCCGGCTGCGGCCAGAAAGGCCCGCTGTACTTGCCCAAGGTGCCGCCGGATCCGTTTGTGCAGACCAAGCCCAAACCGGCCGCACCCGCGACGCCGGCGCAGGACGGCAATGCCGATGCGGCCAAGCAGGGTGCCCAGCCCCAGCCTGCACAGCAATAATTCAACAAGTGGCCCGCTGGCACCGCGTTGCCTGCCGCTCCCTACCGAATAACTGACCTCTCCCGCGAGTGATTGACATGTCCCATTTTTCCTATCGCAACGGCGAACTGCACGCCGAGCAAGTATCGCTGCATGACCTGGCCGAGCAGTTCGGCACGCCGCTCTACGTCTATTCCAAGGCCGCCCTGGTCGAGCGTTACTCCGCCTATGCCGATGCCTGCCACGCAGCCGGCCGCGCCGATGGTGCCAAGGGCGGCGCACTGGTGTGCTACTCGGTCAAGTCCAACTCCAACCTGGCGGTGCTGAACCTCCTGGGCCGGCTGGGTTCGGGCTTCGACATCGTCTCCGGCGGTGAGCTGCTGCGCGTGGTAGCCGCCGGCGGCGATGCCCGCAAGGTGATCTTCTCGGGCGTGGGCAAGGGCCGCGACGAGATGAAGCTGGCCCTGGAACATGACATCCTGTGCTTCAACGTCGAATCCATCCCCGAGGTGGCGCGCCTGAACGAAGTGGCCGGTGCCCTGGGCAAGCGCGCCCGCATCTCGCTGCGCGTGAACCCCAATGTGGATGCCAAGACCCACCCCTACATCTCCACCGGCCTGAAGGAAAACAAGTTCGGCGTGGCCTATGAAGACGCGCTGGACTGCTACCGCACCGCCGCCGCCCTGCCCAACATCGACGTGGTCGGCATCGATTGCCACATCGGCTCGCAGCTGCTGGACGACTCGCCCCTGCTGGAAGCGCTGGACAAGATCATCGACATGGTCGACACGCTCGAAGCCGAGGGCATCCACATCCATCACCTCGACATCGGCGGCGGCATCGGCATCCGCTATGACGACGAACAACCGGTGGCCGTGGGCGACTACCTGGCCCGCGTGTTTGCCCGCGTCGATGCCTGGCGCCAGCAGAAGTACGATGGCCGACCCATCCAGGTCATGTTCGAGCCCGGTCGCTCGGTGGTCGGCAATGCCGGCCTGCTGCTGACCGAAGTGCAATACCTCAAGCACGGCGAAGGCAAGAACTTTGCCGTGGTCGATGCCGCCATGAACGACCTGATGCGCCCGGCCATGTACGAAGCCTGGCATGGTGTGCAGACCGTCAAGGAAAACGCCGGCCATGCCCGCATCTATGACGTGGTCGGTCCGGTCTGTGAGTCCGGCGACTGGCTGGCGCGCTCGCGCGAGCTGGCCATCGGCGAAGGCGACCTGCTGGCCCTGATGTCGGCGGGTGCCTATGGCATGACCATGGCTTCCAACTACAACACCCGCGGCCGCGCTGCCGAGGTGCTGGTCGATGGCACGCAAGCGCATCTGGTCCGCCAGCGCGAGAATCCGGCCGACCTGTTTGCACTGGAGAAGATTGTCAACTGATCCTATCTGTTGGCACTCTGGCAGGACGGCAGCCCCGATTTCGCGGCTGCCGTTTGTTTTTGTTAGTCCGCTGGCAATGGGCGTGGGAGGCGGACGACAGATTTTCTTGCAGTGCCGCATTCTTTGTTTTGCCTTTCGGAAATTTGGGCGCAAAATACCCATCCGCCCAAAAAAAACAAGCGATCCATCAAAACAAGCCTGAGGCGCGCCCGCCGGCGCGCTGTGGAGACCAGGCCGGAACATGCGGGCGCGAGGGAGAACACCGTGGTCGCCGGGAGGGCGATCGGTAGCGCAACACAGGGGAATTCCATGCAGGTCCTGGAACGCACAGGGGAAGATCGCGACAAGCGCGCGGCACTCGATGCCGGCTC
>JAFAMT010000403.1 GCA_019233085.1 Herbaspirillum sp. | reverse complement strand
GCGGCCGTACTATTGGGATTGATGACGAAGAGGGTCTGGCCGTCGGCCGGGGCGTGGGACATGAGGGGCTTTCGCTAGTGGGAGCGGATGCAAGGACTGTAACCCAGGCCGACGGGCATGCTCCTTGCTCATTTGTCGGTTCCCCTTAACATGCGGTTATGCGCGACGAGGACATATGGCACTGAACCTGCGTCAGATCGAGGTATTCCGCGCGGTCATGACGACCGGCTCCATCAGCGGCGCTTCGCAACTGCTGTTCGTCTCCCAGCCGGCGGTGAGCCGGTTGCTGTCCCACACCGAGCAGCGGGTCGGCTTCGCCCTGTTCGAGCGCATCAAGGGCCGGCTCTATGCCACGCCCGAGGCCAAGAAACTGTTCCACGAGGTGGAGCACGTCTACCAGGCCGTGCAGCGGGTCAACGAGCTGGCCACCGACCTCTCGGAAAACCGCAGTGGCATCCTCAACATCGTCTCCAGTCCCAGCATCGGGCAGATGCTGATTCCGCAAGCCATTGCGCTGTTCCGCAATCGCCACCCGGAGGTCAAGCTGACCTTCCACTGTCTCAACTACGGCTATCTCAAGGACCGGCTGCTGGCGCGCCAGGCTGACCTGGGCATCATCATCCTGCCCATGGAACACCCCAGCCTGGAGGTCACGCCGCTGTGCAGCAACCGGCTGGTGTGCGTGCTGCCCTACAACCACGAACTGACCCGGCGCGGCACCCTGACCCTGGCTGACCTGCGCGCCTTCCCGATGATCTCCTACAACCGCGACTCGCCCTTCGGCGGCATCGTCGGGCGCTTCTACCAGGCCGAGGAAGAGCCGCTGCGCCCCATCATGGAAGTGGGCTCGCCGCAGAACGCCTGTTCGCTGGTACAGATGGGCGCGGGGGTGGCGCTGGTCGATGAATTCTCGGTGCGCAGCTGGGCCGGCACCAGCCAGATGGTGGTGCGTCCGGTGGCGCGCGCGCCGATCCTGCGGGCCAACCTGGTGCATGTACGCACCGAACCGCTCTCGCAACTGACCCAGGCCTTCATCGCGCAACTGCAGCAACTGGTGCAGGTACAGGGCTACGGGCTGCCGCAGGAGGAAGGCGCTTAACACTACGTTAAGGCGTGCGTACAAAAAGGTAAGCGACAAGGGCAGGGGGCTCCCCGACAATCGTTTCCATCCTGTCCGGGCCCTTCTTTCCTTCTGTGAGCGGGTCCTTGCTTCCACCCTTTGTCTACGGAAAGTCGCGCATGTCGAACTCGTCCTCGTCCACCTCCTCAGCGCTGGCCACGGCCCGCGGTGTCTACACGATCTGCCCCACACCCTTCCACGCCGATGGCGCGCTGGACCTGGGCAGCATTGCCACCCTGGTGGAATTCCAGATCCAGGCCGGTGTGTCCGGCCTGGCCATCCTCGGCTTCCTGGGTGAGGCGCACAAGCTCTCCAATGCTGAACGCCGCGCCGTGACCGCCACCTTCGTCCAGTGCGCCGCAGGCCGCGTGCCGGTGTGGGTGGGGGTGCGCGCCCTGGGCCTGGCCGGTGCCATCGAGCAGGCCACCGAGGCCGCCGAGGTGGGCGCCGCCGCCGTGTTCGCGGCCCCGCTGGACATGGCCTCGGACGCCGTGCAGTTCGATTATTACAAGTCGCTGGCCGCTGCCCTGAGCATCCCGGTGGTGATCCACGATTTCCCCGATTCCTTCGGCACCGAGATCAAGGCCGAGGTGATCGCCCGCCTGGGGCGTGAAGGCGGCGTCAACTTCATCAAGATGGAAGAGCCGCCAGTAGGCCAGAAGATCAGCCGCATCCGTGATCTGGCCGGTGAATCCATGCGCATCTTCGGTGGCCTGGGGGGCGTGTATTTCTTGGAAGAGCTGCAACGCGGCGCGGTCGGTACCATGACCGGCTTTGCCTTCCCCGAAATCCTGGTGCGCATCTACGACAAGTTCGCCGCCGGTGACCTGGCCGGTGCGGCGGCGACGTTCGACAAGTATTGCCCGCTGATCCGCTATGAGTTCCAGCCCAAGATCGGTCTGTCGCTGCGCAAGTATGTCTACCGCAAGCGCGGCGTGATTTCCAGCGATGCCATCCGTTCGCCGGGCATGCGCATCGACCCCGAGACCGAGCGCGAGCTGGAAGCGGTGATCGCACGCGTAGGCCTGGACCTGACCCAGCGCGGCGCGCTGGTGATCGAATAAGGGGACGCCATGGACCTGTCCATTTCCGGCCGCCGCGCCCTGGTATGCGCCTCCAGCAAGGGCCTGGGCCTGGCCTGTGCCACCTCGCTGGCGCGCGAAGGCGTGGCCGTGACCATGACCGCGCGCGGCGCCGAGGTGCTGGAGGCCGCGGCACGCCACCTGCGCGAGAGCACCGGTGCCACCATCACCACCGTGGTCGGCGACATCACCACGCCCGAGGGCCGCGCCCTGGCGCTGGCGGCCTGTCCCGACCCGGACATCCTCATCACCAATGCGGGTGGCCCCAAGCCGGGTGACTTCCGCGAGTGGTCGCGCGATGACTGGATTGCCGCGGTGGATGCCAACATGCTGACCCCCATCGAGCTGATCAAGGCTACCGTGGATGGCATGATGAAGCGCGGCTTCGGCCGCATCGTCAACATCACCTCCGGTGCCGTGAAGGCGCCGATCGACGTGCTAGGCCTGTCCAACGGCGCGCGCTCCGGGCTGACCGGTTTCGTCGCTGGCCTGGCGCGCAAGACCGTGGCGCACAATGTCACCATCAACAATCTCTTGCCCGGCCCCTTCGAGACCGAGCGCCTGCTGACCACCGCAGCGGCCAGCGCACGCGGTACCGACAAGACGCCTGAGCAGATCCTGGCCGCACGCCGTGCCGCCAATCCGGCTGGCCGCTTTGGCCAGCCGTCCGAATTCGGCGATGCCTGCGCCTGGCTGTGCAGTGCCCAGGCCGGTTTCGTGACGGGGCAGAACCTGCTGATGGATGGCGGCGCCTACCCGGGAACCTTCTGATTCCACCGATACAGACCGGACCAACATGGACTTCGACCTCACCATCCGCAACGGCCGCATCTCTACCGATCGCGAGACCTTCCTGGCCGACATCGGCGTCAAGGATGGCGTGATCGTGCGCATCGCACCGGGCCTGCCGCCCGG
>JAFAMT010000388.1 GCA_019233085.1 Herbaspirillum sp. | reverse complement strand
TAGACGAACAGGCGCGTATAGACCGTATAGAGTCCATTGATGGTGGCCAGGATGGCGTCGATCCTGGCGCTGTCGGCGCTATCGATCTCGGCCTGCGCCAGCACGCTGCGCAGCTCGGGTGTGAGTGCCCACCAGCGGCAGTCGTCGGAGCGCTCGTAGAGGTTGCGGTCCAGCAGGTCCACCATCAGGCCGGTGGTGAACTCGGCATCGCGCATGCCCGACACCAGCACGGTCTGGTAGAGATCGTGGATCGATTGGGCGAAGAGTTCATTGCTGCGGTTACCGGTCTCGCTGATCTGGTCGAGGATGGTCTTGAGCTTGAGCATGTCGCCGCGCTGGCCGGCGGTCATCACCTGGCCGTTCCAGACGATGCGCTGGATGGTCTTGGCCGCGCTCATGATGTCATGCAGGGGCGGACAGAAGGAGTGCGCGTGCGAGAGCAGACCCTCGGCCACCTCCGGCGAGAGCTGCGCGAGGGCATCGCTGGGGCTGCCGTTGAAGGCCACGTCCACCGGGATCATCACCTGCCCCTGCCAGCCGGCCGGACCGGGATAGCCCTGGTAGCCTTCCGAGGCGAAGGTGCGCACCAGATACTGACGGCCGCCATACATCATCAGGCGCGGCTGGCCATCGGTATTGACCGGGACCTCGCTGCCCGGCGCAATCCACAGCGCATCGGCGCTGGCGATGACGCGGTTCTCGCTGTCGAGCAGCAGCATGTTGCTGCGTGCCTGGGCATCGCCATGGGTGGCGAAGATGCCGGCCATCTCCTCTTCGAAGTGGAAGCACAGGCAGAGCACGCCGATGACCGCACCAGTTTGGGGATGGTGCATGCGCCGCGAATACACCAGCGCGCGATCCTTGGCCGGCCGCAGGTCGGTGGCGCGGAAGGTCTCGACATAGGTGTCGGACTCCAGCGTCTGGCGGATCAGCGGATCGGCGCTGTGCTCCAGTGGCGTGGCCGGGTCGATCTGTACCAGCACATTGCCTTCGGTATCGAGCAGGATGATCTCGTCATAGACCGTGTACTTGTTGCGATACTCGCGCAGGCGGTAGCGCGTGGCCTCCACCGATTCGGTGAGACCTGCGACGAAGTTGCACAGCTCCCGGTCGGTGGCCAGGAAGCCCACATCGGCGGTGCGCTCGAAGAGATTGCGCACCACGATGTCGATCACGTAGCGTGCCTTGGTGCCGATCTCGGCCAGCACGTTGCCCACCTTTTCCTGGACCAGGCTGCTGACCAGTTCGTGTTCCAGGCGGGAGAAGCCGGATCGTGTCGCGGCCATGGTGGGCAGGATGCTCTTGGCTTCGACGGGGCAGTTCATCTTGGCCGAGGCCTCGATGATGCGCCACATCAGGTTCAGCTCCTGCAGCGACTGCTCGCACTTGGCGACGTCGCGCATGTAGGGCAGGAAGGTTTCGGTATGGTGCTTGCTGGATCGGTCTCTATCTTTTTCTGTTTCCGTGGCATTGCGCATGGTCATGGTTGACATCCCTCTGGTTTGTCGCAGTCCAACGCACTTCGATGTTGGAACTTCCGACATCTGTTGTTTGTTATTTTTTCTTGTTGCCGGCGCGGACCAGCAAGTTGCATGCCACTGCGTGCAAGCGTTTGCGGCGGATGGTCACAGGGACGATCCGGGGCGGACTAATTTTTTATACTGTTTTGTTGCGCCGCGGATTGTAGCGACAGGGAATGGTTATCGACTAATGAAAAATTCTACGCGATCCGGTCGGAACGGTATGACTGGTCAGACCGGGCACATCGGACGCATCGGGCGGACGGGGTCGGAAATGCAATTTCATCGGGCCGCTTATAATGGAACGCATATGAAACCATTGGCTCCCGGCACCGTCATCTTTCATCGCCATCGCGGATATGGCGTGATCGTGCACGTCAACCTGTTGACGGGCTGGATCTCTGCGCGCTTCGGCAGCGAAGTCCGGACCCTGGACCTGAACCTGTCCTCGGACGAGGTCCAGCATGCCGATGGCACGCCCATCCTGTTCCGGCGCGAGCCGCCCGATCGCATGCCGCATGCGCGCCTGATGGCGATGGTGCGGGAGCTACATCGGGCCGGCTACCAGCGCCTGTACCTGTACAGCTGGCCCAAGCCTTCCGGGCTGCACTGGCGCTGGCATCTGTTCGGTGGTCCGCGCAACTGGATGGAACGCTCCTGGCGCGAGGGCTGGTATGGTTCGGGCGCGGACTACAACTTCAACCCGGTGATGGGCTGGGGCGATGACCCGGCGGCCTCGCCCCAGGAGCTGGCGCGGCTGCTGGCACGCTTCGATCCGCAGGGGCTGGCGCAGGCCCTGGGCGAAGACCAGGAGCACGCCAACTGGTTCGAGCTGGTATGTGCCACGCTCTTGCCCGACTATGCCTTCAGCCTCGGCTGGCACCACAACGGTGCGATGCCCGAACACCTGCCGGTGATCCCGGTACGGCGCAATGTCCCAGAGTACGCCGGGCCGCCGCTACCCTGGCCACCGGGATGGCGGCATCTGTGGAAGACGTCCGGTCGCATGCCGCAACTGGCCTACGACCCGCCGGTACGCACCATCCACCGCATCACCCCAGAACCTCAGGATTGAGGACGTTTTTCGGCGTGCCGGCGGCATAGTCGACGATGTTCTGGAAGGCGGGACGGAAGTAGAGCTCGTAGCCATCCTTCTCCACATAGCCCAGGTGCGGGGCAGCGACCACGTTATCCATCTGCAGCAGGGCCGAGTCGGCCGGCAGCGGCTCGCGCTCGTACACGTCCAGCGCCGCCAGGCCGGGGCGACCCTGCGACAGTGCGGCTTCCAGGGCATCGGTCTCGACCAGTTCGGCGCGGCTGGTATTGACGAAGCAGGCGGTGGGTTTCATCAGCGCCAGGTCGCTGGCCTTGACGATGCCACGTGTAGCGTCGTTCAGGCGCAGGTGCAGGCTCAGCACGTCGGCCCGGGAAAAGAATTCCTCCTTGCTGGCGGCGGCCTGGTAGCCATCCTTCTGTGCCTGCTCGCGGCTGGCGTCGCGGCCCCAGACCAGCACCTGCATGCCGAAGGCGCGGCCGTAGCCCGCCACCAGCCTGCCGATCTTGCCATAGCCCCAGATGCCCAGGGTGCGGCCCTTCAGGGCCGTGCCGATCAGGTTGTGATGCGGGGTCGGTGAGACCTGCTGCCAGGCACCGGCGCGCAGGGCGCTGCAATACTGCGGCACGCGGCGCATGGCGGCCATGATGAGGGCCCAGGTCAGTTCTGCCGGCGCGGTCGGATCACCCACCCCCTCGACGATGGCGATGCCGCGCGCGGTGGCCGCAGCCACATCGACATGGCCGCTGACCTTGCCGGTCTGCGAGATCAGCTTCAGCAGGGGCAGTTTTTCCAGCAGCGGCCCGGTCAGCGCAGTGCGTTCGCGGATCAGCACCACGGCATCGAAGGGCGACAGGCGCGCGCTCAGCTGGCCCAGGCCACGCACGGTGTTGGTGAATACCTTGACGTCGTGACCGTCGAGCAGGCTGAAGCAGTCGAGGTGGCGCACGGCGTCCTGGTAGTCGTCGAGGATGGCGATTTTCATGGAGGTCTCCTGGCACTCTTGAAGGCGGGGCCGGCCATGTGTGCGGCCAGCGTGGGCGTCCATCATAAAGCGATTGCCAGGATTCGGCACGATCCCGCTTCGGCAGCCTGTCAGCGGCCTGTCAGCGGTCGATGTCGATGACTACCTTGCCCTGCGCCTGCCCTTCGGCGACCAGGGCATGGGCCTGGTTGACCTGCTCCAGCGTGAAGTGGTGCGAATCCAGCCACACCTGCAGGTGTCCTGTATCGGCCAGGCGGGCCGCTTCATGCATGATCTGGCCGTGGCGTTGGCGGTCTTCACCGGTGAGCAGCGGCAGCAAGGTGAATACGCCCGAATAGGTGGCGCCGCGGAAGGACAGCGGCGCCAGCTTGTGCGCGCCCCAGCCCAGGCAGCTGACGACGTGGCCGTGATAGCGCCGGGCAGCGGCGAAGGAGGCGTCCAGGGTGGTGCCGCCTACGGTGTCGTAGATGATGTCGAAGCCGGTGCCGCCGGTATGCTGCTGGACGTAGTC
This sequence comes from Herbaspirillum sp., assembly GCA_019233085.1. Lineage (GTDB taxonomy): Bacteria > Pseudomonadota > Gammaproteobacteria > Burkholderiales > Burkholderiaceae_D > Herbaspirillum. Next base: position 336 of record JAFAMT010000388.1, on the reverse strand, counting down.
TTCTACCGACTGGTTGCGGTAGTCGATGGCGACGGCACCCAGGCTTTCGATCTTCTGCTTTTGCTCGGCGCTGCCGGTGGCGTAGACATCCGCCCCCAGCGCCTTGGCAAGCTGCACGGCAATGTGTCCCACGCCGCCGGCGCCGCCGTGGATCAGCACCTTCTGGCCGGCATGTACCCGGGCGCGCTCGACCAGGCCTTCCCAGGCGGTGATGAAGATCAATGGCAGGGCGGCGGCCTGGCGCATGTCCAGCGCCTGCGGCTTGTGCGCCAGCAGGTCGGTGTCGACCGCCGCGAACTGGGCCAGCGAGCCGGGCACACCGCCGATGCCGCCCGT
>JAFAMT010000365.1 GCA_019233085.1 Herbaspirillum sp. | reverse complement strand
GCGCGCTTCCACTACGCCGGCCTGCGCCGCCTGTTCGCGCTGCAGATGAAGGAGCAGTTGAAGTACCTGGAAAAGAACATCCCCGGGCTGCAGCAGATGGGCATGCAATTCATGGCCCTGGGTTCGCAGGAAGAATTGCGCGAGCAGATCTTGAATGCCGGCCTGGAACGCGCCTTCCTGCAGGACCCGCTGCCACGCAACGCCGACGAATTCAATCGTCGTCGTGATGAAGGCAAGGCCCGGCTGGGTTTGCTGGTCAACGAGATTGCCCGGCTGTGTGGCCAGATCCTGGCCGAGTACCACGCGCTGCCCAAGAAGCTGCAGGGCATCAAGGCTCACGCCCAGGCGGCGGCCGACATGCAATCGCAGCTTTCGCAACTGGTGGGCAAGCGCTTCGTGGCCGAGACCGACTATGGCAATCTGAGCCACTACCCGCGCTACCTCAAGGCCATCAACGTGCGGCTGGACAAGCTGCGCGCCGACCCGGCCCGCGATACGCGCCTGCTGGGCGAGTGGAACTCGGTGGCGCTGCCCTACCAGCGCGCCCTGAAGGACCGCGCCGGCCGGGCCGATCCCAAGATGACCGAGTTCCGCTGGATGCTGGAGGAACTGCGCGTGTCCTTGTACGCGCAGGAGCTGAAGACGCCCATGCCGGTGTCAGTGAAGCGCTTGCAGAAGGTGTGGGAGAGCATGCAGCGCTAAGTGTGCGGATGGCAGCGTGGTGCGGCCCGAAAACCGCTTCCACGCTGCTATTCGGCCAATTTCCACCGATTTTCGCGTAAAATGCGGGATTCTTTGAATCAGTCGAATACGTCGAACACCATGGCCATCAAGTCAGACAAATGGATCCGCCGCATGGCGGAGCAGGAAGGAATGATCGAACCCTTCGAGCCGGGGCAGGTACGCCAGTCGGCGGACGGGGCCAAGATCGTTTCCTACGGCACCTCGTCCTATGGCTACGATATCCGCTGCGCCGATGAATTCAAGATATTCACCAACATCAACTCCACCATCGTCGATCCGAAGAACTTCGACGAGAAGTCCTTCGTGGATTTCAAGGGCGATGTCTGCATCATCCCGCCGAATTCCTTCGCGCTGGCCCGTACCGTCGAATACTTCCGCATTCCGCGCAGCGTGCTGACCATCTGCCTGGGCAAGTCCACCTATGCGCGTTGCGGCATCATCGTCAACGTCACTCCCTTCGAGCCGGAGTGGGAAGGCTACGTCACCCTGGAGTTCTCCAACACCACACCGCTGCCGGCCAAGATCTATGCCGGCGAAGGTTGCGCCCAGGTGCTGTTCTTCGAGAGCGATGAAATCTGCGAAACCTCCTACAAGGATCGCGGCGGCAAGTACCAGGGCCAGCATGGCGTGACCTTGCCCAAGACCTGAGCGTATCGGTCCGTAAAAGATATAAACGATTTGAAAGAAGGCTTCCCATGGGAAGCCTTTCTTGTATGGATGGCCGCGTTGCCATCGGTCCACGGCTTGCAGCCTAGCCAGCCTCAGCGCCGTCTACGCCCCGCGCTCAGTTTCAACGCCTCTTCCCGCATCAACCGGGCCGCACCGCTGATGCTGCCAGTCCGATAAGCCAGGTGCAGCGGCGCTTTCAGGTCCGCCGCACCGGTCAGCTTCAGATACACCACCCCCTCCGCATTGACCCGCGTCATCGACGCCGGGATCACCGCCACGCCGACCCCTGCGGCCACCAGCGACAGCGTGGAGAGGTTCTTGCGCGCTTCCTGGATCACCTGTGGCGAGAAGCCGGCCGCGTGGCAGGCGGCGATGATGGTGTCGTACAGGCCCGGGCCGTTGGGTCGGCGCGTCATGATGAAGGATTCCTCGGCCAGCGCATGCAGGGCAATGCTCTTGCGCTTGCCACCGTCGGCCAGCCAGTGGTCGATGGGCAGCGCGGCGACCATGTCTTCCACCAGCATGGTCTCTATCGTCAGCCCGCTGGCGTCACCTACCGGCGAGCGCACGAAGGCGAGGTCGAGCCGCTTGCCGCGCAGCGATTCGATCAGCTCATTGGTATTGCTCTCTTCCACCGTCATGATCACGTCCGGCGCGTCGGCGCGGAAGGCGCGGATCACCGAATGCACGAAGGGATGCAGAGAGGCCGATTCGGTGAAGCCCACCGCGATGCGCCCCATCTTGCCCTGGGCGATGCGGCGTACGCTGGCCACCGTGGTGTCCAGCTGCGCCAGCAGGGCGCGGGCGTCGGTGAGCAGGGCCGTGCCGCTGTCGGTCAGTTCCATGCCGCGTGGCAGGCGGTTGAACAGGGTCACTCCCAGTTCGCGCTCCAGCACGCGGATCTGCTGCGACAGCGGGGGTTGCTGGATGCCGATGCGCTCGGCCGCCTTGGTCAGGTGGCCCTCTTCGGCCACGGCGATGAAGTAGCGCAGCAGGCGCAGGTCGATGGAAGGTGGCATATCGTATGAATATGGATGGGCTATCTGACATATATTAGACAAAAACCCTCCCCGAGAGTAGCCTTTCACGCATGCGGCAATCACGCCGCGCCTGCATGAGACGACGATGAGCACTCCCGACCCCCTGGCCCAAGCGCGGCCTGTCCCCACCACCAGAGAACTGTTCCTGGGCTTCCTCGGCCTGGGCATGACCGCTTTCGGCGGGGCGCTGCCGCTGGCGCACCGCATGATCGTGGAGCGCCGGCGGTGGCTGACCGACCCTGAATTCGTGGAGTTGCTGGGGCTGTGCCAGTTCCTGCCGGGTGGCAACATCATCAACCTGTCGGTGGCGCTGGGCATGAAGTTCCGGGGCTGGAAGGGCGCGCTGGCGGGGATCACCGGGCTGATCGCGGTGCCGTCCATTGTCGTGATCCTGCTGGGCATGATCTACCAGCACTTCCAGCACGATCCCAACGTCAAGCACCTGTTCGCCGGACTGGCGGCGGCTGCCGCCGGGTTGCTGATCCAGATGGCGGTGAAGATCACGCTGCCGCTGCGCAAGAACCTGGTGCTGGCCGCGGTGGCGATCATCTGTTTCGTGGCCATTGCCTTGCTGCGCATCCCGCTGTTGTGGGTGATGCTGGTGATGACGCCCATCAGCGTGATCCTCACCGCCCGTTACGGCGAGCGTTTCGCCGCCAGGCCGCGGGTCGCCGCCGTCAAGGACAGTGCCGAGGACGCCGTCAAGAAGGAGGGCGCGCAATGAGCCAGACCCTGATCGCATTGGCCATCATCTTCACGCAGTTGTCGGTGCTGGCCTTCGGTGGCGGCAACACCATCCTGCCGGAAATGCAGCGCCAGGTAGTGGAGGTGCATCACTGGATGACGGCCGAGGATTTCAGTGCCCTGTTTGCCCTGGGCCAGGCCGCGCCCGGTCCCAACCTGATGGTGGTGACCCTGGTGGGCTGGCATGTGGCCGGCTTCTGGGGGATGCTGGTGACCAGCCTGGCCAAGTTCGGGCCGTCGTCCATCATCACCGTCATCATGTTGCACGTGTGGGAGAGGTTCAAGGACAAGCCCTGGCGCCGTCATGTACAGGCCGGCTTGCTGCCGGTGACCGGCGGGCTGGTGGCGGCATCGGC
>JAFAMT010000234.1 GCA_019233085.1 Herbaspirillum sp. | reverse complement strand
CACCTGCGCGAGAAGCTGGTGCGCACGGCCCTGAAGGACGGGCCCGAGGCCCTCAACGACAAGCAGAAGAACAGCATCCTGGAAGAGCCGGGCCTGCTGTCCGAGCTGCACCAGGCGGTCTGGAGCGGAGTGCCGGAAGTCCACCCGGACTGGCGCGCCGCGCTGGCACGGCAGGTACCGCAGGCACTGGCTGCCTGAAGGAGCCGCAGCAACAGCGACGATAGCGACGATGGCGGCCGGTGACATCCGGCCGTCATCTTTTTCTGAAATCATCTTGGCCTTACCCGCAAGCGATCATGACCGAGCCGCACAACCCTTTGCCTGACACCTTTTCCACCGCAGCGCCCGCCCGCAAGGGCGCCTGGTGGGGCGGCGTCGCGCTGGTGGTGGTGCTGGGGGGCGGGTTCTGGCTCTATTCGCGCCAGCAGCCGGTGGCGCCCGCACCCAAGCCGATCCCGGTCAAGCTGGAGACGGTGGCGGTCGAACGCGCCGACCTGGAGCAGGTGGTCAATGCCACCGGCAACGTGGTGGCCCAGGATTACGTGGATGTGGGCTCCAAGGTGGCCGGCCAGATTGCCGAGGTCGACGTGGTCATCGGCGAGTCGGTCAAGGCCGGGCGCCTGCTGGTCACCGTGGCGCCGGCCGTGCAGAACAGCCGTATCGAGAACAACCGCGCCACCCTGGCGCGGCTGAAGGCCGAGCTGGCCGGGCAGAACGCCCAGCTCGACTTTGCCCAGCTGCAGTTCCAGCGCCAGACCCAGTTGAAGGCCGAGAACGCCACCCGCGAGGAATCCTACGAATCCAGCCGCATGAACATGTACGCGGCAGCGGCCCGGGTGGACGCCACTAACGCCCAGATCCAGCAGACCGAGGCCGCCATCCGCGAGGATGAGGCAGTGCAGAAGCAGACCCGCATCGAAGCCCCCACCAGCGGCACCGTGGTCACGCTCAATGCGCGTCCCGGCCAGATGGTGGCGGCCAACCAGGAGGCGCTGCTGCGCATCGCCGACCTCTCGCGCATGACCGTGCAGGTGCCGGTGGCCGAGGAAGACGTGACCCGCCTGCAAAAAGGCATGACCGCCTACTTCACCACGCCTGGCTATCCCGGCAAGCGCTGGAGCGGCAAGCTGCGCCAGATCATGCTGCTGCCCACCGACGACTCGGGCCGGCAGGGCAAGAAGGCTTTCTATACGGTGTTCTTCGATGTGGCCAATCCCAGCCGTGAACTGATGAGCGGCATGAGCGCCGATGTCTATTTCGTGCTGGCGCGGGCCGAGCATGTGCCGACCATCCCGCGGTCGCTTGTGGCCAAGCCTGGCATGGATGGCACGCAGACCCTCAAGGTGGTGCTGCCTGACGGCACCCTGGAGGCACGCAAGGTCAAGATCGGCATCCGCGATGGCGAGCGGGCCCAGGTGCTGGCGGGTCTGAAGGAAGGCGAGCAGGTCCTCCTGCCGGCCAATCCGGCGCCAGCGACGGCGACGCCAGCCCCGACTCCGGCGCGCCAGCCCTGAGAGACGGTGTAGAGTAGAGGCCCGGCCGGGCGGCCGTTTTTTATTGTTGGTCAAGCCTATGACATTGCGCAGTCCCCACCAGCGAGTTTCTTCTTCCTTTCGGATGCCGACGCTGATCCTGCCCCCGACTCCGACTCTGACCCGTCTGGCGCTGGCGCTCGCTCTGGCACTGGCCGTCGGCGGCTGCGCCACGCGCGAGGTACAGGGCGATCCCATCCTGGAGATGCAGGTACCCGAGAAGTGGGGTGGCGGGGCCTCGGCCGACGTCGCCCACGCCGAGCAATTGTGGCCCGATACCGACTGGTGGAAGCAGTTCGGCAGCACCGAGCTGTCGCAACTGGTGCAGGAGGGCCAGCGCAACAACTACGAGATCGCCGCCGCCTATTCGCGCGTCAAGCAGGCCGAGGCGCAAGCCCGCATCGCCGGTGCGCCGCTGCTGCCCACTGTGGGCCTGTCGGCCGGCGCCACGCGCGAGATGCCCATCTCCGGCGGCACCCCGACCAATACCGCCAATGCCAGCCTGCAGGTGAGCTACGAGATCGATTTCTGGGGCAAGAACCGCGCCGGTGCCGATGCCGCCGAAGCCACCCTGCGAGCCAACCGCTATGACCGCGAGACCGTGGCGCTGACGGTCACCAGCGGCATCGTCTCCACCTACCTGCAGGTGCTGTCGCTGCGCGACCGCCTGGAGATCGCGCGCCAGAACGTCAACAATGCCGAGCGCGTGCTGCGCCTGGTGGAGGCGCAAAGCCGCGCCGGTTCGGCCTCGCCGCTGGACCTGGCACGCCAGCGTTCGGCCCTGGCCAACCAGCGCCAGCTGATTCCCGACCTGCAGCAGCAGGAGCAGGATGCGCAGACGGCGCTGGCCATCCTGCTGGGCCGTCCGCCGCAGAATTTCAAGGTCGAGGAAAAGGGCCTGGCGAGGATCCAGATGCCGCGCATCTCGGCCGGCCTGCCCTCGGAACTGCTGATGCGCCGCCCCGACATCCGCACCGCAGAGGCCAACCTGGCCGCGGCCAACGCCAATGTGGCCGTGGCGCGCGCATCCTTGTTCCCCAGCATCACGCTGACCGGCTCGACCGGTGCGCAGAGCAGCGCCTTGCTGTCGCTGTTCGATGGCCCCAATCTCTTTGCCAGCCTGGGTGCGGGATTGATCGCGCCCATCTTCGATGGCGGCAAGCTGCGCAACCAGCGCGACCTGGCCATCGCCCAGAAAGAGGAATTGGTGCAGGTCTACCGGCAACGGGTGATCACCTCGCTGTCGGAGGTGGAGAAGGCGCTGGGCGCGATCCGCAGCCTGGAAGAGCGCTATCGTTTAAAAGTGGGCGAGGTCGACCAGGCACGTTTCGCCTTCGAGCTGGCCGAGATCCGCTATCGCGCCGGTGCCGAGGACTTGCTGGTGGTGCTCGATACCCAGCGCACCCTGTCGGAAGCCCAGAACCAGCTGGGCCAGATCAAGCTGCAGCGCCTGCAGGCCACGGTCTCGCTCTACAAGGCCCTGGGCGGCGGCTGGCAAGACCAGCAGGCGCCCGGGGACGCCGCTACCGTTTCCTGAGTCATCCTCCAGCCGGGTCGCCTCAGCGGGCGGCCTGCCACTCCTGTACCAGCAAGTCGATCAGTTCTGCCGTGGTATGACCGTCGCGCAGCAGGGCCGCACCTTGCCCGGCCCAATGAGCGCCGAAACCATGGTCGCCCTTGGCCGAGGCCAGGGCATGCAATTGCTTGCCGGCGTCGTAGGCGGCCGGGTAGGCGGGGATGGGCGGCGCCTCTGCGGTGTCGATCTCGCTGATGAAGCGGTTGACGATGCCGCGGGCGCGCCGGCCCGAGATGGCCGCCGTCACCCGGGTATGCGCCGCGCGCGGGCTCTTGAGCAGGTCGCGGTAGGCGGCATTGGCATTGGATTCGCGCGTGAGCAGGAAGGCCGTACCCATCTGCACCGCCTGTGCGCCCAGTTGCAGGGCGGCGGCAATGCCCTGGCCATCCATGATGCCGCCAGCGGCAATCACCGGCAGCCTGCAGTGGCGGGCCAGCAGGCGCACCAGGGCGAAGGTGCCGATTTCCTCGTCGATCCGTTCATCGAAGATGCCGCGATGGCCACCGGCCTCGAAGCCCTGCGCCACGATGGCATCCAGCCCGGCCGCTTCCACCTGGCGTGCCTCGTCCAGGTTGGTGGCGCTGCCCATGAGGAAGACGCCGGCCTGCTTGAGCGCCTGGATCACCGCAGGCGCCGGCAGGCCGAAGTGGAAGCTCACCACCGCCGGCGGCTGTTCCAGCATCAGTTGCTGCATGTCGGTATCGACCACGAAGCTCTGGTAGATCTCTTTGAGGGGCGCGGCGATATTGCCGCCGAATTCTTCCACGAAGGGGCGCAGATGGCGCAGCCAGGCTTCATCGCGGGCGGCATCCAGCACCGCCGGTTGATGGCAGAAGAAATTGACGTTGAAGGGCTGGTCGGTGAGCCCGTTCAATTGCGCCAGCGCCTCGCGCGCCTGGCTGGCGTTGCTGGCGCCCAGCGCCAGCGAACCCAGCGCACCGGCGTTGGAGGCCGCGGCCGCCATGGCGACGGTGGAACTGCCCGCCATGGGGGCCTGGATGATGGGATGGGCCAGGCCCAGTCGTTGCAGCAGGGCGTTGTGCATGCGTCTCTCCTCTGGCCGCACACCGCCCGGCGTGCGGCGGTGTGGATCAGACCGCCATGGGGGCGGTCAGGGGGGCGTGGTGCCGGTAGTCCAGCAGCGAGAAGTCGGCCGGCTCGACCAGCTCCAGCCATTGCGGGGCATACTCGCGCGTGACCGCGTAGTCGGGGATGCGGTCGGCGATCTGCAGTCGGGGCAGCGGGAAGGGCTCGCGCTGGAGCTGTTCCTTGACCATGTCGATGTGGTTCTCGTAGATGTGGGCATCGCCCACGAAGTAGCTGAACCAGCGCGGCTTGTAGCCGGTCAGGCGGGCCACCAGGTGCAGCAGGGCGGCGCCTTCGGCCAGGTTGAAGGGCGTGCCCAGGCCGATGTCGTTGCTGCGCACATACAGGCAGAGCGAGAGCTCGCCGGTGCTCTGGTTGGGCAGGAACTGGTACAGCAGGTGGCAGGCGGGCAGGGCGACTTCATCGAGTACGGCACAGTTCCAGCCGTGGAAGAGGATGCGGCGGCTGCCGGGGTTGTTGACGATGGTGTCCAGGCATTCGCGCAATTGGTCCACGGCCTTGTACAGCAGGACCTTGTCGCGGCCGTCTTCCTGCAGGGGCGCGACGATGGCAAAACCCTTGCGTTGGGCGGCCTCGATCTGTGCGCTCTGGTCGGCATCGATGAGCTTGTAGGCAGGCCACTGGCGCCATTGCACGCCGTAGACCGGGCCGAGGTCGTCGGTGCCGGTGCGGAAGGGGTTGGCCAGCCAGTCGGCGTTTTCGTTGGCGTTCTGGTCCCAGACCTTGCAGCCCAGTTCGCGGAAGGTGGCAGCGCTGCGCGTGGCGCGCAGGAAGCCGCACAGCTCGCCCACGACCGACTTGAAGGCCAGGCGCTTGGTGGTCACCGCCGGGAAGCCCTTTTGCAGGTCGAAGCGCATCATGGCGCCAGGAATGCTCAGGGTGCGGATGCCGGTGCGGTTGTCTTGCCAGGAGCCGTTGTCGAGAACGTCCCGGATGAGGTCTTGGTATTGTTTCATTGCAATGTTTCTGGTGATGGCGCTGGCCGTCTGAGGATGGGGGATTGTAGCCTATCGGCGGGGCTTCGATCAGCGACGCGCATTCCCTTGTCATTGCTGCAATGGGGGCATGAAAAAACCGGAGGCGGCGGGCCGCGCTCCGGTTTTTCGGGGACCTGAATGGCTCAGAAGCCGACGTTCTGGCCGCCCTTCAGTTTCAACATGGCGCGGGCGTCGTCGGGGCTGGCCACTTCCAGCGAGAGCGCTTCGATGACGGTGCGGATGCGGCGGACCTGGTCGGCGTTGCTCTTGGCCAGGTTGCCGGGGCCGTCCCAGAGCGAGTCTTCCAGGCCCACGCGGGTGTGGCCACCCATGGCGGCGGACATCGTGGCAATCGGGATCTGGCCGCGGCCGGCGCCCAGCACCGACCAGAAGTAGTCGTCGCCGAAAAGGCGGTCGGCGGTGCGCTTCATGTGCATGACATCTTCCACATCATTGCCGATGCCGCCGCGCAGGCCGAATACCGACTGGATCAGGAAGGGCGGCTTGATCAGGCCGCGGTCGATGAAGTGGGCGGCGGTGTAGAGGTGGCCGATGTCGTAGCATTCGATCTCGAAGCGGGTCTGGTTGGCGCTGCAGGATTCGAGGATGTAGGCGATGTCCTTGAAGGTGTTGCGGAAGATGCGGTCGTCGGAGCCGGCCAGGTAGGGTTGCTCCCAGTCGTATTTGAATTCCTTGAAGCGGTTGAGCATTTCGTACAGGCCGAAGTTCATCGAGCCCATGTTCAGGGAGGCGACTTCCGGCTTTAGCTGCAGCGCGGGTTGCAGGCGCTCTTCTACGCCCATGGTGGGGGCGCCGCCGGTGGTGAGGTTGATGACTACGTTGGACCTTTCCTTGATGTGGGGGAGGAATTTGCGGAATTCGTCCGGGTCTTGTGTGGGCTTGCCGTTCTGTGGGTCGCGGGCGTGCAGGTGGACGATCGCGGCGCCGGCTTCGGCTGCTGCCAATGCTTCATCCCTGATCTGCTCGGGGGTGATGGGCAGGTAGGGGGACATCGAGGGGGTGTGGATTGCGCCTGTTACTGCGCAGGTGATGATGACTTTTTTGGGCTTGGTGGCCATGGGGTGTGCTCCTTTGATGTTGGTTCTGCTTTTGGGGTGACTTGATTGTCGCTTTGGGCTTTGCGATTCTTGGAACTTATTTAGTCTGCACGGAATTCCTTCCCGCGCTCTAGCTTAATACTTATCTTTCTCCGGTCGCAGCGGAGCGCCGGGGCGGCCCGGCAGCCGCTCACTTTTCTTGTCTCGCCAAGAAAAGTAAGCAAAAGAAGGCGACCGCTGCTGCCTCCGCCCTCCTTCGGAGGGTCCCCGCGTCAGCGTGTACCAAGACGGGGAAAATAGATTCGCTTCGCTCAAACT
>JAFAMT010000242.1 GCA_019233085.1 Herbaspirillum sp. | reverse complement strand
GTGCCGAAGACCACGACCTTGGAGGCGTTGGCGATCGGGTCGGCCGCGAAGGCCGAGTTGGACAGGGTGGGGCCGAACACCGCCAGCACCTTGTCCTGGAAAATCAGTTTCTTGAAGACGTTGATGGCTTCTTCCTTCTTGCCTTGTTCGTCTTCGATCACCAGGGCCAGCTTGTCGCCGTTGACGCCGCCCTTGGCGTTGATTTCTTCGGAAGCCAGCGTGAAGCCGTTCTTGATGGCCACGCCGTACTTGGCGGCCGGACCGGTCAGGGCTTCTGCTACGCCCAGCTTGATATCGGCGGCCAGGGCGGCCGACGACAGGGTGGCACCGACCAGCAGCACCGGGATGGTCTTGAGCATGGTATTGAATTGCATCGAGTTCTCTCCTCAGTTAGGTATTGTAGAAATCGTCCTTCCCCGATCACGCAGACCAGCGCGACAGGGCAAGGCGATTCCTTCATCGAGGATGATGCAAAAGACGCCCGGGATGGCCGGGACTTGTGCTCCATCCTCTGAAGACCGTTTTGCGATCTCTTTCGATACAGCGGGCACAGCATACCTCAAAAAGCAGGCTGCGCCAGCAATTACAACCCGCCGCGACGCGCCCGGGTAGGGCGCGCCACGACGGCATGCGAAACCGTCCGGCCAGCGGACGGCGGGTGGTGCTGGTTAGTTCAGTTCCTTGCGGATGTGGGCAATGGCTGCACGCACCTGCTTGGGTGCGGTGCCGCCGATGTGGTCACGTGCGGCCACCGAGCCCTCCAGCGTCAGGACCGCAAACACGTCCTCGCCGATCAGGTCGGAGAAGGCGCGCAGTTCGTCCAGCGACAGGTCGGCCAGGTCGCAACCCTTGTCCACGCAGGTACGCACGGCGTGGGCGACGGCTTCGTGGGCGTCGCGGAAGGGCAGGCCCTTCTTGACCAGGTAGTCGGCCAGGTCGGTGGCGGTGGCGTAGCCTTGCAGGGCGGCTGCACGCATGGCATCGGGCTTGACGCTGATGCCGCGGGCCATGTCGGCGAAGATGCGCAGGGTGTCGGTGAGCGTGTCGACGGTGTCGAACAGCGGTTCCTTGTCTTCCTGGTTGTCCTTGTTGTAGGCCAGGGGCTGGCCCTTCATCAGGGTCAGCAGGGCGATCAGGTGGCCGTTGACGCGACCGGTCTTGCCGCGCGCCAGTTCGGGGACGTCCGGGTTCTTCTTCTGCGGCATGATCGAGGAACCGGTGCAGAAGCGGTCGGCAATGTCGATGAAGCCCACGCGCGGGCTCATCCAGATCACCAGCTCTTCGGACATGCGCGAGATGTGGGTCATCACCAGCGCGGCGGCGGCACAGAATTCGATGGCGAAGTCACGGTCCGAGACGGCGTCCAGCGAATTACGGCAGACGTCGTCGAAGCCCAGGGTCTTGGCCACGCGCAGGCGGTCGATCGGGAAGGTGGTGCCGGCCAGGGCGGCGGCGCCCAGCGGCAGGCGGTTGATGCGCTTGCGGGCGTCCAGCATGCGCTCGGCATCGCGGCCGAACATCTCGACATAGGCCAGCACGTGATGGCCGAAGGTGATGGGCTGGGCCACCTGCATGTGGGTGAAGCCCGGCAGGATCACGTCGGCGTGCTGCTCGGCCAGGTCCAGCAGGGCCAGGCGCAGTTCGCGCAAGAGGCCCACGATGTCATCGACCGCGCCGCGCATGTAGAGGCGGATGTCGGTGGCGACCTGGTCATTGCGCGAGCGGCCGGTATGCAGGCGCTTGCCGGCGTCGCCGACCAGTTCGGTCAGGCGCTTTTCGATGTTCAGGTGGACGTCTTCCAGGTCCAGCAGCCATTCGAACTTGCCGGCGTCGATTTCACCCTTGATCTGGGCCATGCCGCGCTGGATCTCGGCATGGTCGGCCGCGCTGATGATGCCCTGGTGGGCCAGCATCTCGGCGTGCGCCAGCGAGCCCTGGATGTCGACCTGGGCCAGGCGGTTGTCGAAGAACACCGATGCGGTATAGCGCTTGACGAGATCGGAGACGGGTTCGGAAAAGCGAGCCGACCAGGCTTCGCCCTTTTTAGCAAATTGGTCTGTCATAAGTGAGAGTTCCGGAGAATGGGCGATTATAGCAAGCACTCCCGCCCCCGGCCACGGGATCGCAGCCGTAAATGCTGCGCGGAGCGGGTTTTTCGCATGGCTGGCCAGGTGGGATGCACGCCTTGATCATGCTTTTTCTCCGAATTCCCAGCTGGTGGCGATACGCCCGGTCTGATGCGTTTTCATGCACAAATATTTCCGCATGGCATTCAAAAATGCAGGCGATGTCGGTCGGCCTTCCTGCGATGCAAAAAAGCTGTCCTGCTGACAATTCCTGCCGCTATACTCAAGGCGCGATGAATGATCCGGGTGACTTTCTGTTCACGTAAACCGGAGAGGGAAGGGCTGCCTGCCACGGAGCAGCCGGCGCGCTGCCATTGAGTCTGATGTCGGGGGTGTAGCCGTTGGCCGCATGGGTCGTGGAGGTGGTCCTGTGAAGCGCTCAGAGAGCAAGATGTTCGGGGGTCGTCTTACAGGAGAGAAGCATGAATTTGGAAGCACTTTTCCAGCAGCAAACTGCATTGCCCAGCATTCCCAAGGTGGTGCAGGAAGTCATCGAGAGCTTCAACAACGAATCCGTTTCCATCGAGGAGATCGCCAGGAAGCTGGCAGCCGACCAGGTCTTGAGCGCCAAGATCCTGCGCCTGGCCAATTCTTCCTACTATCACGTCTCGCGCACCATCGGCACGGTGGAAGACGCCGTGCTGATGCTAGGCTTCATGACCGTGCGCACGCTGGTGGTCAGCACCGGCATGGCGGGCAGCTTCAAGAAACTGCCGGGCGTGGACCTGAAGCTGTTCTGGCGCTACAGCCTGGATACGGCCATCGTCTCCAAGTGGCTGGCCAAGCAGGTCAAGCTCAATTCCGATTTCGCCTTTACGGTCGGCCTGATGCACGCCATCGGCCAGCTGGTGATGCACGCCGGCATGCCTGAACAGGCCCTGCAGGTGGACAAGGTCGCCGGCCCCCTGGATGCGCGGCGCCTGGACGTGGAGCGCAAGTCCTTCGGCTACGATTTTGCCGACGTGGGGGCAGAGCTGGCCAAGCGCTGGCGCTTCCCCGACGAATTCGCCCAGGTCATCAAGGCTTTCCCGCAACCGCTGGAGGGGACCTATGATCCGTTCGCGGCCATCGTGCACCTGGCGGCCTGGCGTGCGCGTGCCGAGGAAAACAAGTATTCG
>JAFAMT010000207.1 GCA_019233085.1 Herbaspirillum sp. | reverse complement strand
ACAAGACATGACAACGAATATTCTTAAAGTAGAAGGCCTCTCGGTGGCCTACGGCGGCATCCAGGCCGTCAAGGGCATCGCCCTGGAAGTCAACGAAGGCGAACTGGTGACGCTGATCGGCGCCAACGGCGCCGGCAAGACCACGACCCTGAAGGCCATCACCGGCACGCTGCCGGCCAGCCGAGTGGAAGGTCATATCGAATACCTGGGCAATCCCTTGAAGGGCAAGAAGTCCTTCGAGCTGGTCAAGGATAAGCTGGCGATGGTGCCGGAAGGGCGTGGTGTCTTCACGCGCATGAGCATCCACGAAAACCTGCTCATGGGCGCCTACACCAGCGACGACAAGGGCCAGATCGCGGCTGACATCGACAAGTGGTTCGCGGTCTTCCCGCGCCTGAAGGAGCGGGCCGCGCAGATGGCCGGCACGCTCTCTGGTGGCGAGCAGCAGATGCTGGCGATGGCGCGCGCGCTGATGAGCCATCCCAAGCTGCTGTTGCTGGATGAGCCGTCGATGGGCCTGTCGCCGATCATGGTGGAAAAGATCTTCGAGGTGATCCGCAATGTATCGGCGCAGGGCATCACGATCCTGCTGGTGGAGCAGAACGCCAAGCTGGCGCTGGAGGCGGCGCATCGCGGCTACGTGATGGAGTCGGGCCTGATCACCATGCAGGGCCAGGCGCGTCAGATGCTGGATGATCCGCGGGTGAAGGCGGCCTATCTGGGCGAAGGCTGATCCCGCCGTTTTCCGGTTCCCCACAGGAACGCCGCAGCCTTCGGGCTCGCGGCGTTTTTTTATTGCGCCGTCATGCGCGGGCCGGTGCCAGATGGAATCCGACAATGGATATGCGAAAAATTTCGTTTGATCGGGCGCGACGCAAAACTACAGTCTTCCTTTCCCCTGCATTTCGCCTTCATCACCATGTCTTTCCGAACTCTGAGAACGGTCGCGCGAACGTTGTTGCAGGCGCTGCCCACGGTACTGGGCGTGGTGATCCTCAATTTCTTCCTGCTGCAACTGGTTCCCGGGGATGCTGCCGACGTGATCGCGGCCGAGTCCGGATCGGCGACCGTGGAGAGCATGGCAGAACTGCGTAGCCACTTTGGCCTGGACCTGCCGGTACTGCAGCAGCTCTCGAACTACCTCGGACAACTTGCGCACTTGAGCCTGGGCCGCTCGCCGCGCTACAACCTGCCGGTGGCGACCCTGATCGGCGAGCGCCTGGGTCATACCGTCTTGCTCATGCTGACATCACTGGGCGTGGCGCTGGTGCTGGGCATCGCCCTGGGAACGTTCATGGCCAGCCGCGTCGGGCGCTGGTCCGATCGCCTGCTGTCGGTGCTGGCGCTGTTGCTGTATTCCATGCCCAGCTTCTGGCTGGGACTGATGGCCATCATCCTCTTCTCCGTGCACCTGGGCTGGCTGCCGGCGGGCGGCAGCAGCACCATCGGCAGCAAGGCCAGCGGCTGGTCGGCATGGCTCGATAGCGTGCGCTACCTGGTCTTGCCGTCGATTGCCTTGTCGGGTTTCTACATCGCCATCTTCGCCCGCCTCACGCGCGCGGCCATGCTGGAAGTCAGTCGCCAGGACTTCGTGCGCACCGCCGTGGCCAAGGGCCTGGCCCCGCATGTGGTCACCCTGCGTCACGTGCTGCGCAATGCCCTCATCCCGGTCAGCACCGTCGCCGGCATGCATCTGGGGGCATTGCTGGGTGGCGCACTGGTGGTGGAGACCGTGTTCAACTGGCCCGGCCTGGGGCGCTTGGCCTTCGAATCGGTCATGGCGCGCGACTACCAGGTGTTGCTGGGCATCCTGCTGCTGTCGTCGCTGCTGGTGGTGGCCGTCAATACGCTGGTCGACCTGCTGCATCTCTACCTCGATCCACGCATCCGCAGCCGTTGATTTTCCGGGATATCCCACATGTCCGATTCCTTGCCGCTTTCCGCTCCTGTTCCGGCTGACTTGCCTCGACCGGTATCGCCACGTCGTGCCGTATGGCGCGCGCTCTATCGCAATCCCTCGGCACTGATCGGCATGGCGCTGTTGCTGTCGATGGGCTTGCTGGCCGTGCTGGCGCCCTGGCTGTATCCGGGTGACCCGCTGGACATGGTCGCGTCTCCCTTGTTATGGCCGGGGCAGGATGCAGCCTTTCCCCTGGGCAGCGACTCCCTGGGACGCAATGTGGCCGCCGGCCTGGCCCACGGTGCACAGGTCTCGCTGCTGGTGGGGGGCGTGGCGGCGCTGGTCAGCCTGTTGATCGGCTCGGTCATCGGCGCGGCTGCCGGCTACTTCGGTGGCTGGGTGGATGCAGCGCTGATGCGCCTGACGGTGCTGTTCCAGACCGTGCCTTCCTTCCTGCTGGTGGTGGTGATCGTGGCCATTGGCCAACCCACGTTGCCGGTGATCGTGCTGGCCATCGGCCTGGCGTCGTGGCCGGTGATCGCGCGCCTGGTGCGTGCCGAGTTTCGCAGCCTGCGTGAGGCCGAGTTCGTGCTGGCTGCGCGCAGCCAGGGCTTCGGCAACCTGCGCATCATCGTGCAGGAGATACTGCCCAATGCCTTGCCGCCGGTGATCGTGACGGCCTCGGTGCTGGTGGCCAGCGCCATCCTGATCGAATCGGCCCTGTCCTTTCTCGGGATGGGTGACCCCAACGTGGTCTCATGGGGCAGCATGATCGGCGACGGCCGTGAATTGCTGCGCACGGCCTGGTATCTCACCGCCTTGCCGGGCAGTGCCATCGTGTTGACCGTGCTGGCCTTGAACCTGTTGGGCGATGGCCTCAACGACGCCCTCAATCCCCGTTTGCGCAAGCGCTGATGCCATGACCGTGACTTCCTCCCCTTCGCCAGCGCCGCTACTGGATATCCGCCAATTGCAGGTGGAGTTTCCTGGCGGCGTGAAAGCCGTCCATGGCCTGGACCTGCAATTGCGACGTGGCCAGACCCTGGCGCTGGTGGGCGAATCGGGTTGCGGCAAATCGACCACGGCGCTGTCCCTGCTGCGCCTGCTGCCACCGGAGGCGCGCATCGGCGGCCAGATCCTGCTGGAGGGGCAAGACATCGCCAGTCTCTCTCCCACGGCCTTGCGTGCCCTGCGCGGGCGTGACGTGGCGATGATCTTCCAGGAGCCGATGACCTCGTTGAACCCGGTCCACAGCATCGGTAGCCAGGTGATGGAAGTGCTGCGTCTGCACGAGGGGCTCAGTGCGGCCAGGGCACGCCAGCGCGCCATCGAGTTGCTGGACCTGGTGCGCATTCCCGAACCGCAGCGACGCGTCGACGACTTTCCGCATCAGCTCTCGGGCGGGCAGCGCCAGCGCGTGATGATCGCCATGGCGGTGGCATGCCGGCCGCGCCTGCTGGTCGCAGACGAGCCCACCACCGCGCTGGACGTGACCATCCAGGCCCAGATCCTGGCCTTGCTGGACGGCCTGCGGCGCGAGCTCGACATGGGCCTGCTGCTCATCACCCACGATCTGGGCCTGGTGGCCCAATGGGCTGACCGGGTCGCCGTGATGTATGGCGGCGAGAAGGTGGAAGAGGCCACCACCCAGCAACTGTTTGCCGCGCCGGCGCACGCCTATACACGTGGTTTGCTGGGAGCGTCCTTGCACAGCGGGCAGCGCCTGCACTACACCCAGGCGCAGCTGCCGGAGATCCAGGCGCGCATCGATCCGGCCAGCGGGCTGCGCAGCTTCCACCTGCATGTACCGCCGGTACGGTCCCGCCAAGCCGAGGCCGTACCGACGCCGACCTCACCCTTGCTGGAAGTGCAGGACCTGCACACGCGCTATGCCACGCGCGGGGGCGGCCAGGTCCATGCCGTCGATGGCGTGAGCTTCTCGCTGGCGGCGGGCGAGACACTGGGCCTGGTCGGTGAATCGGGTTGTGGCAAGTCCACGCTCTCGCGCACCCTGTTGCGTCTGGTGGCGCCCAGTGCCGGGCGCATCCTGGTCGAGGGGACCGACATCGCCCCCCTGGGTGAGCGCGCGCTCAAGCCCTGGCGGCGCAAGATCCAGATGGTGTTCCAGGATCCCTATGCCTCATTGAATCCCCGTCGTAGTGTGCAGGACATCCTTGACACCGTGCTGGCCGTGCATGGGGTCAGGGAAGGCCGCGAGCGCGCCCGGCGCATCACCTCCATCCTGGACCGGGTCGGCCTGCCGCGTGACGCCGGCAGCCGCTATCCCAACGAGTTCTCGGGCGGGCAGCGCCAGCGCATCGGCATCGCCCGCGCCCTGGTGGTGCGGCCGTCGCTGGTGGTGCTGGACGAGCCGGTGTCGGCCCTGGATGTCTCGGTGCAGGCGCAGATCCTGAACCTGCTGGCCGAACTGAAGCAGGACTTCGGCCTGTCCTATCTTTTCATCTCGCACGACCTGGGCGTGGTGCGCTACTTTGCCGACCGCGTCATGGTGATGCAGCAGGGGCGCATCGTTGAAACCGGCGACCACCAGTCGCTCTGGGATCATCCCCGCCATCCCTACACCCGCAGCCTGATCAACGCCGTCCCCGGTGCCGAGCAGCGCAAGGCCGCCTGAGCGGCAGGTCATCCCCATCCCTGCGGTGGGGATGACCCTGCCCCGGATCACTTGGCGGGGTCGACCCAGGCATCGGCCAGGTTGGATTCCACACCGTCGGCGGTCAGCGAATGGTCATGCACGCGCTGGTTGGCGATGGTGATGAAGGCCGGCTGGTAGAGATTGAGGTCGGGCACGTCGCGCGCCACCGTCTCCTGGAACTCCTTGAACAATTGCTTGCGGTGTGCCGGATCGTTTTCCACGGCAGCCTCTTCGAGCAGCTTGTCCACTGCCGGATTGCTGTAGTGGGTACCGTTGGAGAAGGGCAGGCCCTTGACGAAGTTCTTGCTCCAGTACAGTCGCTGCACCCCCACGGTGGGATCGAACAGGTTGCTGGCGCCGTTGGTGGTGAAGGCGAAGTCGCGGTCGGTATAGATGCGCTTGATGAAGGCGCTCGGATCCTGCGCGCGCACGGTCACGGCAATGCCCACACGGGCCAGTGCGGTGCGGATGTAGTCGGCCAGGCGCTGGCCATCGGAGGTGATGGGGTTGAAGTCCAGCGGCACGGCAAAGCGGCTGGCGCCCTTCTTGGGATAGCCAGCTTCATCCAGCAGGGCATTGGCCTTCTTCACATCGAAGGCGTAGGGCGACGGGGCCGGATCGTGGAAGGCCTTCAGGCCGGGTGCGATGGGCGAGTAGCTGACCTGGCCATAGCCGTAGTTGACCACCTTGACGATGACATTGCGGTCCAGCGCATGGGCGATGGCCTGGCGTACCTTCTCGTTCTTGAAGTAGTCATTGTCCAGGTTGAATTCCAGGCGCGTCACGTTGTACGAATAGCTGTTGCCCTTGGTCTCGAAGCGCAGGCTGGGGATCTTCTTGAGCCGGTCCAGGTCGGCCTGGGGCACCGGCGTGCGGTAGCCCAGGTCGACGGTGCCGGTCTCGAAGGCCACGGCAGCGGCGGCCGGATCGGTCACGAAGCGCACGATGAGCTGGTCCACGAAGGGCTTGGGCTTGTCCCAGTAATCGGGGTTGCGTTCATAGACGATATGGCTGCCGCGTACCCATTGCTTGAAGCGGAAGGGACCCGTGCCCACCGGGGCGTTGTTGTACGGATTGTTCTTGGCATCGGTACCCTCGTAGAGGTGCTTGGGAACGATGGGCGTCTCCGTGGCCACCAGGGCACGGATCAGGTAGGGCGCCGGCTTGGACAGGCGCAATACGGCGGTGTACTTGTCGGGGGTGTCTACCGCGGTCACGTTGGCGAAGGTATTGCGGCCGCGCGGGTGGACCTGCTTGAGCAGGTTGATCGAATAGGCCACGTCGGCCGAGGTGAAATCCTTGCCGTCATGCCACTTCACCCCCTGGCGCAGGGTGAAGGTGTAGGTCAGGCCATCCGGGCTGATGACCCATTTGGTGGCCAGCTGCGGCTGCGGGTTCAGGTCGTAGTCGTACTTGAGCAAGCCTTCGGTGACCTTGGCGCTGACGCTGAGGATGGGCGTGGCCACGTTGGAGACGGTGACCAGGGCCGTGGGCTCGGAGGGCAGCAGCAGGGTCAGCGTGCCGTCGTGTTGCGGGGGCGCGGCCTGGGCCAGCAGGGTGGTGGCCAGCAGCACGGCGGCCAGGGTGGTACGGGGTATCAGGGAAGAGAGCGGGGACATGGTAATCCAGGGATGAGTCAGTGGGAAAGAAGGCACACCGTGCGCCGAGGGCGACTGGCGTGCATCGGTGGCCGGGGTGCGGGCATTGGTATGGGCCTTGGCGTGCCAAGGCCCCGTGCCGCAATCCGGGACGAAACGTCAACAGCGCATGGGGGCGGCGCCCGGCTCGACCAGGCCCAGCAGGCGATCCTGCTCCCGCAGCGCCGGGTCGCGCGCGGCGGGATCACCCAGGCCGCCGCCGCCCGGGGTTTCCACCACCAGGCGGTCGCCGGCCGGGACGAGCTGGCGTCCCTTGGGAGCCAATGCAGCACCCGAGCCCAGGCGCAGCCGGCCCGGCGCCCCGTCTTGCCCGCCCAGGGCGCCGCGTGCCGGGTGGTGGACGCGATCGAAGGCGGCGGCAATCACCAGCGCCGCATCGGGCTGGGCGTGACGTACCTCGATGACTTGTCCCAGGCCGCCGCGCACGGTGCCGTCACCGCCGGAGCCGGCGCGCAATTCCTTGCGCTCGAAGACGATGGGCGCGGCGGTTTCGAGGATCTCCAGCGAGACATTGCGCACCCCGCTGGGATAGGCCGTCACTGACAGACCATCCTTGCCCGGGCGCGCGCCTGTGCCGCCGGTGGAGAAGCTGATGATGTTGAAGGGGCGACCGCGCTGCAGCGCGGCGGCGTCCTCGGCGCTGGCGCCGGGCAGGATCTCGCCGCCCACCAGCTGCAGGTTCCACAGCGACGACGCACCCTCGGCCGGCACCCGGTCAGGACGTGCCTGGCGCAATGCGCCGAAGACCACATCGGGCAGCAACTGGCCCACCACGTGACGCGCCGTCACAGGGGCCGGATGCAAGGCGTTGAGGATGCAGCCTTCCGGCGCGCTGACCTGGATGGCGGCCAGCGAACCGGCGTTGTTGGGGACATCCTCGCCGATCAGGCAGCGGATGCCAAAGGAGGTATAGGCATCGGTGTAGGCCTTGGGCACATTGATGCCGCGCGCCACCCGTGCCGAGGTGCCGGCAAAATCCACATGCACGCCCTGCGCATCGATGGTGACGGCGGCCTGCAGGGTGATGGGGGCGTCATAGCCGTCGGCCACCAGGGTGTTATGCCAGGTGCCATGCGGCCAATGCTGCAGGGCCGCGCGCATGGCCTGGGCCGAGCGTTCGATGACATAGGCCCCCAGTGCCTCCAGGTCCGTCAGCCCGAACTCGCGCAGCAAGGCGCCCAGGCGCCGCGCACCGACCTCATTGCAGGCCACCAGCGCGAAGAGGTCACCTTCCACCTGGGCCGGATCGCGCACGTTGGCGGCGATGATGGCCAGGACCGCGGGGTCCACCGTACCGGCGCGGATGAAGCGCAGGATGGGCAGGAACAGGCCCTCGTGGTAGATCTCCAGCCCATCGGGACTGGAACCGATGCCGCCGATGTCGATGACATGCAGGGTGGCCGCGAACAGTGCCACCAGGCGCTGCGCGTGGAAGACCGGCGTGACCATCGTCATGTCGTAGAGATGGCCGGTGCCCTTCCAGGGGTCATTGGTCAGGAACACATCACCTTCCTGCATGGTGTCAGCCGGAAAGCGCGCCAGGAAATGCCGGACCGACTCGGCCATGGAATTGACGTGGCCCGGGGTGCCGGTGACGGCCTGCGCCACCATGCGGCCGTCGGGCAGGAATACCCCGGCCGAGAGGTCGCCGGCTTCACGGGTGGGGGTGCCGAAGGCGGTGCGGATGAGGGTCTGGGCCTGTTCCTCCACCACCGACAGCAATCGGCTCCAGGCCAGCTGGTGGCCGATGGCCTCGGCTGATCGATGCTGCTGCTGCGTGCTCATGCACTGAACTCCTTGTCTTGGGTAGCGCCGTACTGGCTGTGTGCCGCTTGCGGGCTCACCAGGCCGGCCTGCAGGTCGCGCGCCAGCCGCACCGGATCGCGTCGACCCGGGTCGCCCAGGCCGGCGCCGCCTGGCGTTTCCACCACCAGCACTTCGCCGGCCGGGACCAGCTGGCGTCCCTTGCCGCGCAGCACCGTGCGGCTGTGTTGCAGGTAGGCCCGGCCCGGGGCGCCGTCACGTCCGCCCAGGGCGCCGCGCGGCGGGTAATGCACGCGGTCCCAGGTGGCCGCCAATACCATCGGCTCGCCCAGGGCGTGCTCGATGGCGACGGTCTGTCCCAGGCCGCCACGGTGGACGCCGGCGCCGCCCGAATCGGTGCGGTACTCCTTGCGCCGGAAGATCAGCGGCGCCTGCGTTTCCAGGATTTCCAGCGACACGTTGCGCACTCCGCTGGGGTAGGCCGTGGCCGAGAGTCCATCCTGTCCCGGACGGGCGCCGGTCCCGCCGGTGGTGAAGCTGACGATGCCAAAGCGCCGGGCCTTGTTGAGGATATCGTTGGGTCCGCCCGCAATGGGCTGGCCGCCGGTGAGCCGGATATTCCACAGGGACGATGCGCCCTCGGCGGGCACGCGGTCGGGCCTTGCCTGGCGCAGTGCGCCGAAGACCAGGTCGGGCAGCATCTGGCCGATGGCCGCGCGCGCAGCCACCGCGCTGGGCGGCAGGGCGTTGACGATGGAGCCTTCCGGGGCGATCACGCGGATGGGTGCGAGCGAGCCGGTATTGTTGGGGACGTCCGCACCGACCAGGCAGCGGATGCCAAACGAGGTGTAGGCGTCGGTATAGGCCTTGGGCACGTTGATGCCGCGCGCAACCTTGCCGGAGGTGCCTTCAAAGTCCACCAGGATCTCGTCCTCGCCGATGCTGACCGTGACCTTCAGCTGTACCGGCGTGTCATAGCCATCCACGGTCATGTGGTTGCTCCAGCTACCCTTGGGCCACTCCTTGAGCGCTGCGCGCATGGCCAGGGCACTGCGTTCGATGATGTACTCGCCCGCGGCCTGCAGATCCGCCAGGCCGAATTCGCGCAGCAATTGCTGCAGGCGGCGCGCGCCCACGGCATTGCAGGCCACCAGTGCATGCAGGTCGCCCTCGACCTGCTCGGGCTCGCGCACGTTGGCGCGCACGATGTCGAGCACGCTCTGTTCCATCACGCCACGCGTGACGAAGCGCAGGATCGGCAGGAACAGTCCCTCGTGATAGATCTCCAGCGCATCCGGCCCGGCGCCCAGGCCGCCGATATCCACCACGTGCACGGTGGAGGCGAACAGCGCCACCAGCCTGCCGTCATGGAATACCGGGGTGACCATGACCACGTCGTAGAGGTGTCCGGTGCCCTTCCACGGGTCGTTGGTGATGAAGACGTCCCCTTCCTGCATGGTCGGGGTCGGGAAGGCCCGCAGGAAGTGCAGCACGGAATCGGCCATGGAATTGACATGGCCCGGCGTGCCGGTGACGGCCTGGGCCACCATGCGGCCATCGGGCAGGAAGACGCCCGCCGAGAGGTCGCCGGCCTCCCGTGTGGGGGTGCCGAAGGCGGTGCGGATCAGCGCCTGGGCCTGTTCCTCGACCACGGCCAGCAGGCGGTTCCAGACCAGTTGCTGGCGTATCGAATGCGTTTGGGCGGTGCCGGTGCTCATGCCAGTGCCGCGCTTTCTTCCCTGTTCTTGCCGGCCGGGGAGAGTGCCTGGACATCGGTCAGCACCAGGGCACCCAGGCGACTGCAACGCACTTCAAAGCCGGCAATGACGCGGGTGGTGGTCTCGTCCTCGACCACCAGGGCGGGACCGGAGAGCCACTGGCCGGGGCGCAGGGTCGTGCGTTCGTAGACGGGTATGTCCTGCCAGGTTGCCGCCTCGGTGTCATAGACGCGGCGCGTGCCGGTGGGCGTGGCGCGATCGCCGTCGGCGGGCACCGCATCGGGTTCGGGGACCGGTCTGCCACCGGCTTGTACCGCCACCGACCAGCTCACCGCTTCGGCGGCGATGTGCGGCAGGCTGCGTCCATACAGGCTGGCGTAGCGCGCCTCGAAGCGTTCGTGCAGGTCCCGTGCGGCGGCGTGGTCGAACGGGCCCTCGGGCAAGTCCACGGCAATCTCGTGACCCTGTCCGGCATAGCGCATGTAGACCGTGCGCTGGCGCAGCAGCGGCGCACCAGGGGCGGCACGCAGGACCACGTCATCGGCATGGGCGGTCAATTCGGCCAGCAGGGCTTCGATGGCGGCATGGTCGATATTGGCGATGCGCTGGTGCAGGCTGCGCACCGTCTGGTAAGCCACGGGCGCCCACAGGAAGCCCAGCGCGGAACCCACCCCGGCCGACGCCGGGATCACCAGCCGGGTGATGCCCAGCTTGCGCGCCAGCAAGGCCGCATGCAGCGGCGCGGCGCCGCCGAAGGCGATCAGCGTGCTGTCATCGGCAGACTTGCCCAGTTCGGAGGCATGCACGCGGGCGGCATTGGCCATGTTCTCGGTGACGATGTCGACGATGGCCTGGGCCGCGACTTCGACCTCCAGTCCGGTCTGGGCCGCCAGGCCCTGTGCCAGTGCCTGGCGCGCCAGTCGTGCATCGAGCTGCACCTTGCCTACGGCAAAGCGGGCGGGATCCACCGCGCCCAGGGCAGTGTGGGCATCGGTCACCGTCGGCAGTTCGCCGCCCAGGCCGTAGGCCGCCGGGCCCGGGCTGGAGCCGGCGCTGTCGGGGCCGACCTGGACCACGCCCAGATGGTTCACGCGGGCAATGGAACCGCCACCGGCACCGATCTCCACCATCTCGATGACCGGGATGCGGATCGGCAGGCCGGACCCCTTCAGGTGCCGGTGCACCCGGCCAAACTCGAAGCTGCGGCTGATCTGCGGCTGGTAGTCGTCGATGAAGCAGATCTTGGCCGTGGTGCCACCCATGTCAAAGGACAGTGCGCGCGCCGCGCCGATCTGTTCGGCCACCTGGCGCGCCAGCACGGCGCCTCCCGCAGGGCCCGATTCGACCAGCCGCACCGGCTCGTCGATGCCGGTCTGCAAGGTGGTGATGGCACCGCCCGAAGTCATCAGGAAGGCTTCGCCGCGCAGTCCGCGTGCGGCCACGGCCTGGTGCAGGCGCTGCAGGTAGCCCGCCACCTGCGGTTGCACATAGGCGTTGGCGCAGATGGTGGACAGGCGTTCGTACTCGCGGATCTCCGGGCAGACGTCGGAGGCCAGCGAGACCCACAGGCCCGGCGCATGGGTCTTGAGCAGGGCGCGCACCCGGCGTTCATGGGCGGGATTGGCGTAGCCATGCAGGAAGCATACGGCCACGCTCTCGATGCCATCGGCCACCAGCTGTCGGGCCAGCGCCTGCACCTGGTCCTCGTCCAGCGGGCTCAGTACCTGGCCGGCGGCGTCGACCCGCTCGCGCACGCCATGGCGCCAGTGGCGCGGCACCAGCGGGGCGGGTTTCTCCAGGAACACATCATATTGGGCGAAGCGGTCTTCCAGGCCGATCTCGACCAGGTCGCGGAAGCCCTCCGTGGTGATCAAGGCCGTGCGCGCGCCCTTGCGCTCGATCAGCGCATTGGTGGCCAGCGTGGTGCCCAGGATCAGCAGATCCACCTCGGACCAGCCCAGGCCTGCCTGTTGCAGGATCTCGCCGATGCCGGCCAGTACACCCTCTTCAGGCGCGCCGGGGGTGGTCAGTACCTTGGCGGTGTATTTGGCCGCGCCCTGCAGCAGCACGACATCGGTGAAAGTGCCGCCCACATCGACGGCCAGGCGCACACGGGTATCGGTGCCGGAGTGAATTTCGGTAGACATGCAAGCGCCGCGGAAAAATGAATCGATTACCTTACGACCAGCGGCTTTGCGGGGTAAACAAAGTATTTCGTATTTGAATATGCGACTTTCGGTGGCCGCGCCCAGAAGGCGCGTCCAGGCTGGATGATCTGGCGCCGGCGAGAGGGTGTGGAAAATTAAAGTTCGAATAACATGGAATGGCAAAATTAAATACTGCTTAATATCGAGAAATGCAGAATTAATATTGGTTATTCCCGCATAGAATCCGGATGCGAAAATCCTTCCCATCTCACTCTCCAGCCCATGACCAACGTCGCCTCCGCCGCCTCCGTGGCCGCTCCTTCCTCGTCCGCCGCCGGCTTGCCCTTCGGCGCTTTCCATGCCGAGATGCTGCCGGCGCCCAGCCCCTTGCGCGCTGCCATCACGGCGGCCTATCGTCGCGATGAACGCGAGGCCGTGCACTGGCTCCTGGGCCAGATCCAGGGCGACCAGCCCTGGAAGGAACTGACCCGGCAACTGGCCAGAAAACTGGTGCAGCAGGTGCGCGAGAAGCGTACCCGCTCCTCCGGCGTGGATGCGTTGATGCATGAATTCTCGCTGTCCTCGGAAGAGGGCGTGGCCCTGATGTGCCTGGCCGAGGCGCTGCTGCGCATCCCCGACCGCCAGACCGCCGACCGCCTGATCGCCGACAAGATCAGTAAGGGCGACTGGCGCAAGCACCTGGGCGAGTCGCCGTCGCTGTTCGTCAATGCGGCGACCTGGGGCCTCCTGATCACTGGCAAGCTGGTGTCCACCAACAGCGAAAGCGGTCTCACGCAAGCCATCACCCGCCTCATCGGCAAGGGCGGCGAGCCGCTCATCCGCAAGGGCGTGGACCTGGCCATGCGCATGCTGGGCAACCAGTTCGTGACCGGCCAGACCATCGAGGAGGCATTGCAGAACAGCCGCGACAACGAGAAGCGCGGCTATCGCTATTCCTACGACATGCTGGGCGAGGCGGCGCTGACCATGCACGATGCCGATGCCTACTACCAGTCCTACGAGCAGGCCATCCACGCCATCGGCCGCGCCTCCAACGGTCGTGGCATCAAGGACGGCCCGGGCATCTCGGTGAAGCTCTCGGCCCTGCACCCGCGTTACTCGCGTGCCCAGCATGCCCGCGTGATGGGTGAGCTGCTGCCGCGCCTGAAGCAGTTGCTGCTGCTGGCCAAGCAATACGACATCGGCCTGAACATCGACGCCGAGGAAGCCGACCGCCTGGAGCTGTCGCTGGACATGATGGAAGCCCTGGTCGCCGACCCCGACCTGGCCGGCTTCGATGGCCTGGGCTTCGTGGTGCAGGGTTACCAGAAGCGCTGCCCCTTCGTGATCGACTACCTGGTCGACCTGGCGCGCCGTCACGGCCGCCGCCTGATGATCCGCCTGGTCAAGGGCGCTTACTGGGATAGCGAAATCAAGCGCGCCCAGGTCGATGGCCTGGAAGGCTATCCGGTCTATACCCGCAAGGTGCATACCGACCTGTCCTACCTGACTTGTGCGCAGAAGCTGCTGGCGGCCACCGATGTGATCTATCCCCAGTTCGCCACCCACAATGCCTACACGCTGGCGGCGATCTACCACTGGGCCAAGCAGAACCACATCGACGACTACGAATTCCAGTGCCTGCACGGCATGGGCGAGACCCTGTACGACCAGGTGGTCGGTGCCGGCAACCTGGGCAAATCCTGCCGCATCTACGCACCGGTCGGTTCGCACCAGACCCTGCTGGCCTACCTGGTGCGCCGCCTGCTGGAGAACGGCGCCAACTCTTCCTTCGTCAACCAGATCGTCGACGAAGCCGTCCCGCTGGAGCAACTGGTGGCCGATCCGGTCGAGACCGTGCGCGCCCAGGGTGGCGCGCCGCATCCGGCCATCGCCTTGCCGCAGCGCCTGTATGGCGAGGAGCGCAAGAACTCGGCCGGTATCGATCTTTCCAATGAAGCCCGCCTGCAACAACTGAGCACACTCTTTGCCGGCATGGCCGAACGCCAGTGGCAGGCCGCGCCGCTGATCGTCGGTGAGGTCCAGGCCCAGCAGGCGCAAGCCGTGCGCAATCCGGCCGACCGCCGCCAGGTGGTGGGGCAGGTCATCGAAGCTACCGTGGCCGATGTCGATACCGCGCTGGTGGCGGCCACCGCCTATGCCTCGCAATGGCAGTCCACCCCGGCCGCCGAGCGCGCCGCCATGCTGGAACGCGCGGCCGAGCTGCTGGAAGAGAACATCGCCGAACTGATGGCGCTGGCCGTGCGCGAAGCCGGCAAGTCGCTGCCCAATGCGATTGCCGAGGTGCGCGAGGCCGTCGACTTCCTGCGCTACTACGCCATCGCCTCGCGTCATGACGGCAATGTGCTGGCCTGGGGCCCGGTGGTGTGCATCAGCCCGTGGAACTTCCCGCTGGCCATCTTCATCGGCGAAGTCAGCGCCGCGCTGGCCGCCGGCAATGTGGTGCTGGCCAAGCCGGCCGAGCAGACCGCCCTGATCGCCCATCGCGCCGTGCAATTGTTGCACCAGGCCGGCATCCCACGCGCCGCGCTGCAACTGCTGCCGGGCCGTGGCGAGACCGTCGGTGCCGCATTGACTTCGGATGTGCGTGTGAAGGGCGTCATCTTCACCGGCTCCACCGAGGTGGCGCAACTGATCAACCGCACCCTGGCCCAGCGCAAGCATGACGACGGCGATGGCAGCGGCGAGCATGGCGAAGTGCCGCTGATCGCCGAGACCGGCGGCCAGAACGCTCTGATCGTGGATTCCTCGGCCCTGGCCGAGCAGGTGGTGCAGGACGTGCTGTCCTCGGCCTTCGACAGCGCCGGCCAGCGTTGTTCTGCGCTGCGCATCCTGTGCCTGCAGGAAGACATCGCCGAGCGCACCCTGGAGATGTTGAAGGGCGCCATGGCCGAGCTGCGCGTGGGTTGCCCGGATCGCCTGTCCACCGACATCGGCCCGGTCATCGACGCCGAGGCGCAGCAGAACCTGCTGGCGCACATCGAACGCATGCGCGGCAGCGCCCGCGCCGTGCATCAGCTGCCCCTGCCGGCCGAGTGCGAACACGGCACCTTCGTGGCGCCGACCGTCATCGAGATTGATGACCTCGCCCAGCTCAAGCGCGAAGTCTTCGGCCCGGTGCTGCACGTGCTGCGCTATCGCCGCGATGCCCTGCCGCAGCTGATCGACGCCATCAATGCCACCGGCTATGGCCTGACGCTGGGCGTGCATTCGCGCATCGATGAAACCATCGAATACGTGGCCGACCGCGCCCATGTGGGCAATATCTACGTCAACCGCAACATCGTCGGTGCCGTGGTGGGCGTGCAGCCCTTCGGTGGCGAAGGCAAGTCCGGCACCGGTCCCAAGGCCGGTGGTCCGCTCTACCTGAAGCGCCTGCAACGCCATGCGCAGCTGCATGAGGAACTGACCCGCGCGCAGCCGGCCCAGGTCGGCAATGCACTACTGTCTTCGTTGCTGGACTGGGCCCGCACCCACGGCCACGAGCGCCTGGCCATCAGCGGCGAGCGTTACCAGCGCGAGAGCCTGCTGCAACGCAGCCTGGTGCTGCCCGGCCCCACCGGCGAGCGCAATACCCTGGCCTTCGCGCCGCGTGGCCTGGTGCTGTGCGCCGCCGCCAGCGTGGGTACGCTGCTCAACCAGGTGGCGGCGGCGCTGGCCACCGGCAACACGGTGCTGGTCGATGGTGCGACGGCCGCCTTGCTGCCCGCCGGCCTGCCGGCCCAGGTGCGCGCGGTCATCCAACGTACCGGCCAGCTCGATGCCGAGCCGCTGCAGGCAGCACTGGTGGACAGCCACATCGCCGCCGACTGGCGCGCCCGCCTGGCCGCACGTGACGGCGCGCTGGTGCCGCTGATCCTGTGTGGCGAGGACACCGCCATCCCGCTGTGGCGCCTGCTGGCCGAGCGTGCGTTGTGCGTCAACACCACCGCGGCCGGCGGCAATGCCAGCCTGATGACCATCTCGGTCTAGTCGCCAGCATTACCATCGCCTGAGACGGGCGCCCGGACCTTGTGTCCCGGCGCCCGTTTTCATTGTCGGCGATACAATATCTGCCTCCAAAGTGGGTGGCGTGACGGCATGACTTGCAATCCGGCCGGAGAACCCCATCTCGACAGGACGCACACAGGGCATACCTGCGCGCAGTACCTACGCACATATTGAACAGAGGCAAGCATGGAACAATTTCACGGCACCACCATCCTTTCGGTCCGGCGCGGCAACCAGGTCGCGCTGGGCGGCGACGGCCAGGTGACGCTCGGCAACATCGTCATGAAGGGCAGTGCGCGCAAGGTGCGCAAGCTCTACCATGGCAAGGTCCTGGTCGGTTTTGCCGGCGGCACGGCGGATGCCTTCACGCTGCTGGAGCTGTTCGAAGCCAAGCTGGAAAAGCACCAGGGCAACCTGATGCGCGCCTCGGTCGAACTGGCCAAGGACTGGCGCACCGACCGCATGCTGCGCCGCCTGGAAGCCATGCTGCTGTGTGCCGACAAGGAAACCACCCTGGTCATCACCGGTAACGGCGACGTGCTGGAACCCAATGATGGCATCGGCGCCATCGGTTCCGGCGGCAGCTACGCGCAATCGGCGGCCAAGGCCCTCTACGAGAACACCGAACTGTCGCCGGCCGAGATCGTCAAGAAGTCGCTGACCATCGCCGGCGAGCTGTGCATCTACACCAACCTGAACCACATCATCGAGACGCTGGAATAAGGCGCGGCCTGCTCAAATTGCCGCGATTGCCCCGATTGCCCCGATGAATCGTCACAGCGAAAAGATCACCACCATGAACATGACCCCCAAGGAAATCGTCTCCGAACTCGACAAGCACGTCGTCGGCCAGGCCCGCGCCAAGCGCGCGGTGGCCATCGCCCTGCGCAACCGCTGGCGCCGCCAGCAGATCGACGAGCCGCTGCGCCACGAGATCACGCCCAAGAACATCCTGATGATCGGCCCCACCGGCGTGGGCAAGACCGAGATCGCGCGTCGCCTGGCCAAGCTGGCCGATGCGCCCTTCATCAAGATCGAGGCCACCAAGTTCACCGAAGTCGGCTACGTCGGTCGTGACGTGGACACCATCATCCGCGACCTGGTCGATATCGGCATCAAGCAGACCCGCGAGATCGAGACGCGCAAGGTGCGCACCCGCGCCGAGGACGCCGCCGAAGATCGCATCCTGGACGTGCTGCTGCCGCCGGCGCGCGATTTCGGCTTTACCCCCGGCAGCAGTGACAGCAGTGGTGAGAAGGACGACAAGAACACCACTCGCCAGACCTTCCGCAAGCGCCTGCGCGAAGGCGCGCTGGATGATCGCGAGATCGAGCTGGAGCTGGCCGAGGGCGCGCCCTCGATGGAAATCATGGCGCCTCCCGGCATGGAAGAGATG
Source organism: Herbaspirillum sp. (assembly GCA_019233085.1). Taxonomy (GTDB): domain Bacteria; phylum Pseudomonadota; class Gammaproteobacteria; order Burkholderiales; family Burkholderiaceae_D; genus Herbaspirillum. Next base: position 5,168 of record JAFAMT010000207.1, on the reverse strand, counting down.
ACCGAGCAGATCAAGTCCATGTTCTCGGGCCTGGGCAGCCAGCGCAAGAAGGCGCGCAAGGTCAAGATCAAGGAAGCGATGAAGCTGTTGATCGAAGAAGAGGCCGCCAAGCTGGTCAACGAAGAAGAGTTGAAGCAGAAGGCCATCGCCAACGTGGAGCAGAACGGCATCGTCTTCCTCGACGAGATCGACAAGATCGCTACCCGCTCGCAGAACGGCAATGCCGATGTCTCGCGCGCCGGTGTGCAGCGTGACCTGCTGCCGCTGGTGGAAGGCACGACCGTCAACACCAAGTACGGCATGATCAAGACCGATCACATCCTCTTCATCGCCTCGGGGGCATTCCATCTCTCCAAGCCATCGGACCTGATTCCCGAGTTGCAGGGGCGCTTCCCGATCCGGGTGGAGCTGGATTCGCTGTCGATCGCCGATTTCGAGCGCATCCTCACCGGCACCGATGCCTGTCTGACCAAGCAGTATGAAGCGCTGCTGGCCACCGAAGGTGTCAAGATCGAGTTCGACGACAGTGGCATCAAGCGCCTGGCCGAGATCTCGCATTCGGTCAACGAGAAGACCGAGAACATCGGTGCGCGTCGCCTCTATACCGTCATGGAGAAGCTGCTGGAAGAGATCTCCTTCACGGCCGGCGAGAGCGGCGTGGATGCATTGAAGATCGATGGCGCCTACGTCGACGAGCGCCTGGGTGAGCTGGCGGTCGACGAAGACCTGTCGCGCTACGTGCTGTAAAGAGAACTACCGCATCCTGTGAGGACATTGCGATGGCCAACAAGACACTCGGTACACGGCAGAAACTGAGCTTTCGCATCGAGCCTTCGCAATCGAAGCCACGCAATCCGGTCGCCATCGCCGCGCAGCAGCGCGCCGGTGGCGCCGGGCCGCATCGCAAGAACGCCTCCGGGCTGCGCCAGCAGCAGAAGTCAGACCTGCTGAAGAAACTGGTCGGTGACGAAAGCTAATCAAGTCGTGCGGGATAGTTAGAGATGACGGACTCGCATTCCAGACAGCCAAATCCAGAAACTTAGTTTTTCCAGGGCGCCGGTTTCATGACCGGCGCTTTTTCATTGATACGATGCTGCTTGCAGGGTGACGGTGTGGTGGTTGCGAAAAATGGGCGATAAAAAAATACAACAATTGCCATTTCAATGTTTCGCTCCCGTCTAAAAAATCATTTCTATCAACCAAGGTGCAGTCACGACGAGGCAGAAGCATTAATGTTTGCCCATCCGACTGCAAGTGCGGATCCTCAAGACTATTTTTAGAGAAGGACGTCACATGAAAAAATCTCTGCTGGCACTCGCCGTACTGGGCGCGTTCGCAGGCGCAGCTCAAGCGCAAAGCTCCGTCACTATCTACGGTATCATCGATACCGGTGTTGTCTATCAAAGCAAGGTTGCTACCGCCACCGGCGGCACTGGCAGCAAGTTCAGCGTCAACTCCGGTGTGATCCAGGGTTCGCGTATCGGCTTCAAGGGTGCTGAAGACCTGGGTGGCGGCCTGTCCGCCGTGTTCAACCTGGAAGCCGGTTTCTCTAACGACACCGGTGCCCTGGATGACTCCAAGACCAGCAACACCCTGTTCCGTCGCAAGTCGGTGGTGGGTCTGGCCGGTAACTTCGGTACCGTCCTGCTGGGTCGTCAAACCGACTTCGCTGACACCATCTCGGCTTACACCTCCGTCAAGGACTTCGGCGGCTGGACCAGCAACTCCGGTTCGGGCCTGGATCGCCTGCAAGGCACCCGTACCAACAACTCGGTCAGCTACACCACGGCCAACCTGAACGGCTTCACCGGTAACCTGATGTACGGCTTCGGCGAAACCGCTGGCCAGACCTCGGCTGGCCAGGCCTTCGGCATCGGCGGCAAGTACGACAACGGTCCTCTGGGTCTGGGTATCAACTACTACCAGTCCAAGGCTGGCACCACCCCGGCTGATACCTCCCTGCTGGCAGCAACTGGTACCAACCAGTACACCAACGGCAACAGCACCGGCAGCTCGGCCCAGAAGGTCCTGAACGTGGCAGCTTCCTACCAGTTCGGCCCGGCACGCGTGTACGGCAACTACTCGCGCGTCAAGCAAGACCTGAACACCCAGGCCAACCTGACCGCCGCTGGCGTGGGCTCGCTGAGCACCCTGTCGAACCGTACCCTGGCTGCCTCCAAGAAGGCTGACATCTACGAAATCGGTACTGCTTACTCCCTGACCCCGTCGCTGAACCTGCTGGCTGCCGTGGATCACACCCGTGCTGACTTCGACGGCGTGCCCAACAAGGCCAAGCTGACCCAGGTCAGCCTCGGTACCGACTACTGGCTGTCCAAGCGTACCGACCTGTACGCACTGCTGGCCTACACCAAGGCTAGCGACCTGGCTAACCCCGGTGTGTCCAACAGCAGCGGCACCGATGGCAACCAAGGCGCTGTCGCCGTGGGTATCCGTCACAAGTTCTAATCGTGTCGAACCTGACGTCGTCCTCGTGACGGCGTGAGAGTGCAGGATGAAGCGTCGCATGAATTTCATGCGACGCTTTTTTTTATTAGTTTTTACACACCATTGCAGTGTCCTGCCTGTTTTCCTGGGCACCTCAAATGCGAGTGCGCAGCGGTGGTTCGCATGGCACTCGGGTTGGCTGCGGCGAGATAGTTCAATGGCAGCGGGAATACTCATTTTTACACTTGAAAAAAGCTCGCTTTCAATTCGCGTAATGTTTCGGAAAGTCTTTCTGGTGGCTGATCTTTACGACTGTAAAGAGATGGTAATAAGACTTCTTGGGAGCGCACTTTTTCGTCCCGGACTGCTCTAATAGGCGTCACTCACTTCGACATACGCGGGTTCATCCACGACCTCTTCCCGCGTAACAGAAAAGGATCCGACCTCCCTTTCACTGCCGTGTCATTGACTAACACGGAGCGCTCCGACGCAGCCTTCTGCGACGGTGGGGATCTCGTTTTCCGCAGCTTTGTGCACCGGTCGCACAAGAGAAAGGAAACAACATGGCAACAAGAGAAGAACTGGCAGTCATCAAGGCCGCCCGTGCGGGAGAGTCGCGCGCGCAGCTGGCATTGGGTAGCCGTTACCTCAACGGTGGCAGTGGCCTGCCGCGCAGCAAGGGCACCGCCTTCTACTGGCTGCGACGTGCCGCCCAGCAGGGCGTGGACGATGCCTGGATGATGATCGGTCGTAACATCGGCTACGAGCAGGCGCGTGATCTGTCTTCGCCGCGCGAAGCGGCGATCTGGTACGAGAAGGCCTTCGACGCCGGTATTGCGCAGGCCGGTCTGATCTTTGCGCGACTGGTGCTGGACAACACCGAACAGTTCGACAGCAACGCCCATGCACGCGCGATTGCGGCGCTATCCCTGCTGGCCAGTCGTAACGATCACCAGGCGCAATGGCTGCTGGCCCAGCAGATGCAGCGTCATGGCCAGCCGGCCGTGCCGGGCGCGGCGGCATCGGCTTATGAAGAGCGACTGGTGCAGGAGGCGGCCCGCGCAGGTATCGAGGATGCGCAGTATGCGCTGCTGGACAAGGCCTGGCAGCAAGGCGATGGCGAGGGCTTCGCACGCGACGCAGCCGCCTTGGTGGAGCGCCTGCTGGCGCGCAATGCAGCAGTACTGACGCAGATGGAAAAGGAGAAGGAAGCCGAGCCCGGCATGGCCGTGCAATTGACTGCCGCGGAGGCGCTGCTGCTACTGCGCTATGGCCAATGGCAGCTGCGCAGTCACCAGGGTGATCCGGCGCCGCTGATGCGCCTGTTCGAACTGGCAGCGGTGGCGGGCAATGGCCAGGCCCAGCTGGAGCTGGGCCTGTTGTGTGCCAAGATGGACCGCGATGGCAATCGCATCTTCATGGAGCATGGCCTGGCCAATTTCAAGAAGGCGCTGCATTGGCTGGCCCTGGCCGGGGAGGCAGGCGTGGCCGCTGGCTGGCATGCGCTGGCGCGCATCTACTCGCGCTCGATCTATTCACAGCGCAACCTGCAGGTGGCTCAGCAATACCTGGAGAAAGCCGCCGAGGCCGGGCTGGTGCAGGCGCAGTGCGAGCTGGCGCAGATCTACTGGCGCAACCGCCGTGATGATCCGCTGCATGATGTCAAGGCGGTGTACTGGTGGCAAAAGGCAGCGGCGCAGGGCGATGCTTCGGCGCGCGAGGCGCTGGCCGGGTTCCTGGCGCAGGACGACGAGCTCGGCTGGGCCGCACGCGCCCGCAAGCAGTTGAGCGAGAAGCTGCGCAACAGCAATCCCTTCCTCAGCGCCCGCATCGAGCTGGCGGCGACCTTCGGCCTGACCAAGCCGGAAGCTCTGCTCATCGACATCAAGCAGGCCGACTACGGCCATTGCCTGGTGGTCGATATCTGTACGCTGTACGCCCGCAGCAAGCGTCGCCTGATTGCCATCCAGACCGAGCTGCAGCGTGCCACCATCAATCGCATCAGTCGCCTGTTCGGCGATGTCGATTGCGGTTTCAGTGGCCTGGAGGGCAACTACCGCCAGCGCCAGTACCGCTTGCGCACGGCCTTCCCCGAACTGGCCTGACGTACCGCGCGTGGCGCGCGGCCTGCGCTTACATGTGGTAGCGCAGGCTCAGCGCGACGTTGCGCGGTGCACCCGGCAGGCTCAGGTTGGGGCTGCTGCCGTGACCGGAGATGATGTAGCCGGTATTGAAGATGTTGCCCACGTTGAGTTGCAGTTCGTATTTCTCGGTGCGATAGGCCGCCATCGCATCGGCGGTGACATAGCCGGGCAGGGTCACGGTGTTGCCCGGGTTGGCGAAGCGCGCACCGATGGCATTGGCGCCGCCGCCCACCACGAAGCCGTTGCCCAGTTCCTTGGTCAGCCACAGGTTGGCACTATGGCGCGGTGTGAGCGTGGCGTTCTTGCCCTTGAAGGGGACGCTGCCGGCCGTGGTGACGCTGGTGTCGAAGGAGGATGAGTCGGTGATGACCGCATCCAGGTAGGCGTAGCCGGCCAGCAGCTTCCAGCCTTGCTTGAGGTCGGCGCTGAAGCTCAGCTCGGCGCCATCGGTGCGTTGCTTGCCGACCGGGACGATGGTGTTGTTGGGCAGGGTGGACTTGATGTTGTCACGCTCCAGCCGGAACACCGAGACCGTGGCGCTGGCGCGGCCTTCCCAGAAATCGAACTTGGCGCCGGCTT
>JAFAMT010000422.1 GCA_019233085.1 Herbaspirillum sp. | reverse complement strand
AAGAACATTGTCAACTTCCAGCACGCCAGCGGCTACAAGTACGGCACCAACTTCCTCAACGTGGACCTGCTGATGTCGGACAGCAAGGACGACAGCGCCCAGGAAGCCTATATCACCTATCGTCATACCCTTGATATCGGCAAGATCAGCGGCAAGGACCTGTCCTTCGGCCCGGCACGCGGCGTCGGCATGACCCTGGGCTTCGACTGGAACACCAAGAACGACAAGAGCTACGCCTCCAAGAAGCGCATGCTGGTGGTCGGCCCGACCCTGATGATGGACGTGCCGGGCTTCCTCAATGTGAGCGTGCTGGCGCTGTTCGAAAGCAACCAGCCCATCGGCGTCTCCAGCCGCTACAGCTATGACACGCACCCGATGCTGAACTTCGCCTGGGGCATTCCGCTGGGCTCGACCGGCCTGGCCTTCGAAGGCTACATGAACTACATCGCCTCCAAGGGTAAGAACGAGTTCGGTGGCCCGACCGCACCCGAACTGAACTTCGATGGCCAGGTCATGTACGATGTGGGTACACCGTTGGGTCTGGGCAAGAACACCTTCCGCGTCGGCCTGGAATACCAGTACTGGCGCAACAAGTTCGGCAACCCGAGCAACGTGCCGGGTTCGCTGGCAAAGACGCCGATGATCCGCGCCGAGTATCACTTCTGATCCTGGCCGCAACAGGCCATGGGCCTGGTCTCTAGCGTGACGATGCCGGATCCCGTGATCCGGCATTTTTGTTTGTGCGCCTGCATGGGCGCAAGAATTGTATAAATAGTTTACTTTGCATTGTCATCAGGTTCGGAGAGGGAGAGCAAGGCGTCATGGAAGCATACATTCTTGATTGGTTGAACTTGCTGCTGCGCTGGCTGCACGTGATCACAGCGATCGCCTGGATCGGTTCGTCCTTCTATTTCGTCTGGCTGGACAACAGCCTGGTGGCGCCGGCCGACCCCGAGCTCAAGGACAAGGGCGTGGGCGGCGAGCTGTGGGCGGTGCATGGTGGCGGGTTCTACAATCCGCAGAAGTACCTGCTGGCACCCAAGGTGTTGCCGGAGCATCTGCACTGGTTCTATTGGGAGTCCTACAGCACCTGGCTGTCGGGCTTTGCGCTGTTCTCGCTGCTGTACCTGTTCAATGCCAATGTGTTCCTGGTGGATCGCAGCGTCTTTGACATGTCGGCCTCGATGGCCGGTGGTACGGCCATCGCCTTCCTGGTCTTCAACTGGCTGATCTATGACGCCATCTGCAGTACCATCGGCGACCGGCCCGGGGCGGACCGGCTGGTCAACCTGCTGGTGGGCCTGCAGGTGGTGGTCTCGGTGTGGGCGGCCTGTCACCTGTTCTCGGGGCGTGCGGCCTTCCTGATCAGCGGTGCCTCGCTGGCCACCATCATGAGCGCCAACGTGCTGGTATGGATCATCCCGGGGCAGCGCAAGATGGTGGCCTCGATGCGTGCCGGGCAGGCGCCCGATCCCATCCACGGCAAGCGCGGCAAGCAGCGCAGCGTCCACAATACTTACTTCACGCTGCCTGTGCTCTTTGCCATGCTCTCCAATCACTACAGCATGACCTACAGCGCGCCGCATAACTGGGTGGTGCTGCTGTTCATCATGGCCGCCGGTGCACTGATCCGGCAGTTCTTCGTGCTGCGCCACAAGGGTGTCTACAACTGGTGGTATCCGGGTGTGGCCGTGGTGTTGCTGCTGGCGGTGGCAGTGGGATTGAGTCCGGCCATGCGTGACAAGCCGGTGCCGGCGGTACTGCATCCGGCGCCGGCCGGTGATGTGGCCGCAGCGCCGGCGCCGGCTGCCGCACCGGCTGCGCTGGGCAGCTTTGCCCAGGTGCAGCAGGTCATCCAGGCGCGCTGCATCCAGTGCCATGCCGCGCAACCGACACTGATGCCGGTGCCGGGCAAGGGCGTGCTGCTGGATTCGCCGGAACATATCGCCCAGCATGCGCAACAGATCTATCAACAGGCGGTCGTGCAGAAGTCCATGCCGCTGGGGAACATGACCCATATCACCGATGAGGAAAGGGCCATCATCGGGAAGTGGTTCGAGGCAGGTGCGGCTACCCGATAACTAAGTTTTTCGGTATTCGACTATTAGATTTTCAGGATGTACCTGCCCAGTGATGTCCATGGGCGGGACTAAGTATTTTTCGCGCCGATACCGGGCCGGTTCAGAACAGGTCGATCTCGCCACCGACCGGCTTGGTCTGCAGCTTGGACGCATATTCGCGCTCGCGGCTGGCCAGGTCGGTGCCGGCATCCTTGATCTTCTTGACCAGCACCTTGCCCGTGCGCGGGAAGAAATGCACCTTGCGCGGCCAGATGTCATTGAGGTCCTCGGCCACCACGCGGATCTTCTCGGCCGACAGGTAGCTGCGCACGAAGGCGGCATTGCGTTCGCCCACGTTCATCGCATTCATGCCGCGCAGCACGGCGCCCCCACCGAAGACCTTGCATTCCAGGTTCTCGCGGCGGGCGCCGGCCTTGAGCACATCGTTGATCAACACTTCCATGGCATAGGTGCCATAGCGCATCGATGCCGAGACGGGGCTGTCGGCCTCGCCGCCGCCATCGGGCAACATGAAATGGTTCATCCCGCCCACGCCGGTGACGCGGTCACGCAGGCAGGCAGATACGCAGGAGCCCAGCACCGTCACGATCATCATGTCGTTGCCCGTGTAGTAATACTCCCCGGGCAGGATCTTGGCCGTCTCGCAATTGAAGGAGCGGTCGTGGTAGACGTAGGACGCGAAATTTTCCGGCTTGTTGATGACGGTTTGCATACGGTTTCCTAGTCTTATCGAATGAAGCTGTGAGGGAGCGTGATTGTCTTGCTGGGTGTATTGTCAGTGAGGCCTTGTCACGGCGGTATCGGGGAATTCCCTAAACCTGAGAACAAGCTGTGGCGCGGCTGGTAATGAGGGATATCCGCAATCGTCCCGATACTTTTTCTGTGGTACGCTGCGCCCCCTCGACATGACCCGATCCCGGTCCGCTCTGACGGAGACGATTTCTACAGGCATTCCCCAAATGCCGGAGACAGGCATCGGAAAGGCAGTTGAATCCGGCAGGCACAGGCGCGGGCACACGTCCGACCTGATGCGCCGTGGCCGCCAGCGGCCACGCCCGGCAGGCGTTGCGCAAGCGATACAGGCTTGCGTAGCGCACTTGGCGCCTCACGTCGCCCTACCTCTCCACAGGCAGGCGTACGCCGATACGCCTTGCGCCGGTTGCCCGCATCCCCCGCTATCCACGCTCCGCCAGGCGGACCGGTGTGCCGGGGACGCAGCCCTCCCTCATCACAAACGGATTAGACAATGTTGAAAAAATCCTTCCTGGCCATGCTGGGATTCGTAGTTGCGCTGGTGGTCGCACCGGCTTCGCAGGCGGCCGACGTCAAGAAGGTCGACGTGCTGCTGATCGGCGGTGGCATCATGAGCAGCACCCTGGCGGTGTGGCTCAACGAGCTGGAGCCGGGCTGGTCGATGGAAATGGTCGAGCGCCTGGACGGCGTGGCCGAGGAAAGCTCCAACGGCTGGAACAACGCCGGCACCGGCCACTCGGCCCTGGCCGAGCTGAACTACACGCCCGAGGACAAGGACGGCAAGATCCAGATCGCCAAGGCCATCGAGATCAACGAAGCCTTCCAGATCTCGCGCCAGTTCTGGTCCTGGCAGGTCAAGAGCGGTGTGCTGAAGAACCCGCGCTCCTTCATCAACTCCACTCCGCACATGAGCTTCATCTGGGGCGACGAGAACGTGGCCTACCTGAAGAAGCGCTACGAAGCCCTGCAGGCCAGCCCGCTGTTTGCCGGCATGCAGTATTCGGAAGACCACGAGCAGATCAAGAAGTGGGTCCCGCTGATGATGGAAGGCCGCGATCCCCAGCAAAAGCTGGCGGCCACCTGGACCCCGCTGGGCACCGACGTCAACTTCGGCGAGATCACCCGCCAGTTCGCGGCTTACCTGCAAAGCCGCCCCAACTTCAGCCTCAAGCTCTCCAGCGAAGTGCGTGACATCACCCGCAACGCCGACGGCACCTGGCGCATCGGCTACAAGAATCTCAAGGATGGCAGCACCACCGAGACCGATGCCAAGTTCGTCTTCATCGGCGCCGGTGGCGGCGCCCTGAAGCTGTTGCAGAAGTCGGGCATCCCGGAAGCGCGCGAATATGCCGGCTTCCCGGTGGGCGGCTCCTTCCTGGTGACCGACAACCCGGCCGTGGCCGAGCGTCACCTGGCCAAGGCCTATGGCAAGGCCTCGGTGGGCGCGCCGCCGATGTCGGTGCCGCACCTGGATACCCGCATGCTGGACGGCAAGCGCGTGATCCTGTTTGGCCCGTTTGCGACCTTCTCGACCAAGTTCCTCAAGCAAGGCTCGCTGTGGGACCTGTTCTCCACCGCCACCACCCATAACGTCTGGCCGATGGCGCGCGTGGGCATCGATGAATACCCGCTGGTGGAATACCTGGCCGGCCAGCTGATGCAATCCGACGAGCAGCGCTTTGCCGCCCTGAAGGAATACTTCCCCAATGCGAAGAAGGAAGACTGGCGCCTGTGGCAAGCCGGTCAGCGCGTGCAGATCATCAAGCGCGACGACAAGAAGGGGGGCGTGCTCAAACTGGGCACCGAGATCGTGACCTCGGCCGACGGCAGCATGGCCGGCCTGTTGGGCGCCTCGCCGGGCGCCTCCACGGCCGCGCCCATCATGCTGACGGTGCTGGAGAAGGTCTTCAAGGACAAGCTGGCCACCCCGGCCTGGCAGCAGAAGGTGCATCAGATCGTGCCCAGCTACGGTATCAAGCTCAACGACCATCCTGACCAGGTCGCCAAGGAATGGGCCTATACCGCCGACGTGCTGCAGCTGAGCCCGCCGCCGGTGATCGTTCCCAAGGCCGGAGCCAAGGAGGCCGGCAAGGCCGGTATGGACAAGCCCAAGGCCAATGCGGCTGCCGACATGGCGTTGTAATGCCGGCTGGCCTGAGCGCCGTACGATGAGGAAGGGGAGCCTGCGGGCTCCCCTTTTTTCATATTGGTCTATTGGCAGGGCAGCGGCGACTGCAAGAGCGTGGGCCAGAGCGCGGCCCAGTCGCCTTCATGGCCCATCGCCGGTATCACGTGCAAGGCCGCACAGGGCGCGGCCTGCGCCACGAAGCCGCGAGCGATGGCGGTAGGGACGACGCTGTCGTCGGCACCGCTGAAGTGCAGTTGCGGCAGCCGCGCCACCTGCGCGGCCACGTCGATGGGATTGAGCGACCCGGGCATCGGTGAGACCTTGTGCCAGGCATTGACGGCCACCTGATCGAGATTGCCGGCGACCGTGCGCAACGACGCCACATCGTGCCGCCGCGCCGCCACCAGCACCGCCACCGCACCCCCACCGGAGTAGCCGACCAGGTCCAGCCGCGAAGGATGCAGGCGCGCGACATAGCTGGAGAGTGCCGCATCGATCGCCTCGATGACCTCGGGGGCGTAGCGCAGGTCGGTCCAGTAGCGGCTCTGGCATTGCGGGTTGCGCGCCATGGGCGTGAACTGGCAGGGACGTGCCAGGTAGAGCACATTGGCTGCAGGATCACGGGTCGCCAGTTGCAGGCCCACGGCCTGCCGTGGCGTCGGATCGGGCGAGACCACCGTGCGACCGAGCCAGGCCCGGCCATCGCCTTCGAGGTAGACCATCAGGGGCTGGCCCGGTGTGCTCAGACGTGCATAGGCGGTCAGGACGAAGGGGCCGGCGGCAATCTCCTGGCGTTGTAGTCCGGCTTGGCTGGCGATGTCGTCGGCGTGCTGCAATGGATCGACTGCGCAGCCCGCGAGGCAGGTCAGCAACAGGGACAGACGGAGGTACAGCAGGCAGGAGAGGCGCATCGCGGCATTGTCGCGTAGCCCACGAGGACCTGCAAGCTGCCCCCCGAGCGGGGAGCGTGCGGGAGGAGGTAGCGTGGTCGGTCCTGTCTGGGCGTAGCTTCATTTAGGTCCGGTCATGTAGTCTTTCTGATAATCTTCAGCCTTTACATGCGGTAACCAGACCAAGACATAAGGGGCAGGCATGAAGGCATTGGACGCGCGCGCAGGGGGCAGGCATGGATAAATCGGTACTGGCCTTCCTGCTGCCGCAATGGGATGGGACCACCTATGGTGGCTTGCAGATGGTGTTTGCGGTGGTGTTCCTGGCGGTGGTGATCGCGGT
>JAFAMT010000174.1 GCA_019233085.1 Herbaspirillum sp. | reverse complement strand
GAGCTGGCACTGGGCCACTGGCGCGACGAAGAGGTGGCGGCGCTGCTCAAGACCGGCGTGTCGCCACGCGGAGCCACACTGGGGCCGATGTCGGAAATCGTCGGGCGCAGCCTGCAGCATCTGGAAGATGCCGATATCGCGGCGATGCCGGTCTACCTGCGCTCGCTGCCGCCCACCAATGCCAGCAGCCTGCCACAGACCGCGCAGCCGGAACCGGCCGAAGCCGAGCGCATCATGAAACTGGGCAAGCGCCTGTATGGCGACCATTGCGCCGATTGCCACGGCGGCCGCGGACAAGGCAGCGCACCGGATTATCCGCCACTGGCCGGTAACCACGCGGTGGCCGATGCGCATCCGGTCAATGCCATCCGCGCGGTGCTCAATGGCGGCTTCCCGCCCTCAACGACCGGCAATCCCTATCCCTTCGGCATGCCGCCATTCGGGCCGAAGCTGAGCGACCAGGAGGTGGCCGCCGTGGTCTCCTACCTGCGCAACAGCTGGGGCAACCAAGGGGGCTTCGTCTCGTCGGCCGAGGTCAACCGCTATCGCAGCGTGCCGCTGGACTGATGCCAGCGGGACGAAAAAAAGGCGATCCGGGGATCGCCTTGTTCTTGTCGCATGGACCTGCACAGACCTGCATCGCTACTGCTCGCTGCTGAGCTTGTAGCCCATGCCGCGCACCGTCTGCACATAGTGCGACAAATCGCCAAGCGACTTGCGCAGCCGCATGATGTGCACGTCCACCGTCCGTTCCTCGATGAAGGTATGGTCGCCCCAGACCTTGTCGAGCAACTGCGCGCGCGAGAAGATGCGCTCCGGGTGCGCCACCAGGTAGCGCAAGAGCTTGAACTCGGCCTGGTCCAGCGCCACCTGGCGATCGGCCAGCGAGACCTGCCGGCGTTCGACGTCGATGCTGATCTCGCGGTATTTCAGCGCCTGGCTGCCGATCTCCGGCGCCTTGCGCCGCAGCAGCGCCTGCACCCGTGCCACCAGTTCCTTGGGTGAGAATGGCTTGGTGACGTAGTCGTCGGCGCCTTCATTCAAGCCCTTGACCTTGTCCTCCTCCATGCCCTTGGCGGTCAGCATGATGACCGGTAGTGCTGCCGTGCGCGGATCGCGCCGCAATTCAGCCAGCAAGGCCAGGCCGGTGCTGTCGGGCAGCATCCAGTCCAGCAGCACGACATGCGGCAGCGATTCGCCGATGAGCTGGCGCGCCTGTGCCACGTCGCTGGCGATGCTGGTGGCAAAACCGGCCCCCTGCATCGTGAAGCGCAACAGCTCCGCGATGCTGGGTTCGTCCTCGACCATGAGGATGTGGGGTAACTCTTTTGACATCGTCCTTCTATCCGAAACAGCCCAGACTCATAGCCTCAAAGCACCTTGGCCGCGATACGCTGGGCCATGCTGCGCGCCAGGTCGGCCTGTTGGGCTTCGACCATCACGCGGATCAGCGGTTCGGTGCCGGACGGACGCAACAGCACGCGGCCGCGCTCGCCCAACTCCTCTTCCACGGCGGCCTTCTCGGCCTGCAGGGCGGCGTTGGATTTCCAGTCGTAACCTGCCGGGATCTTCACGTTGACCAGCGACTGCGGGTACATCGTGATATCGGCCGTCATCTCTGCCAGCGTCTGGCCGCTGCGCTTCAAGGCGGAGAGCACCTGCAGTGCCGAAACGATGCCGTCGCCGGTGGTGTGCTTGTCCAGCGCCAGCAGGTGGCCCGAACCTTCGCCGCCGAGCAGCCAGCCCTTTTCCTGCAGCACTTCCAGCACGTAGCGGTCACCCACCTTGGCGCGCTCGAAGGGCACGCCCATCTTCCTGAACGCCACTTCCAGCGCCATGTTGGTCATCAGGGTGCCAACCGCTCCGTCGACCGGGCCAGTGGCCAGGCGGTCCTTGACCATCAGGTACAGCAATTCGTCGCCGTTGTAGATGCGGCCCTCGCCATCGACCATGATCAGCCGGTCGGCGTCGCCGTCCAGGGCGATGCCGAGGTCGGCGCGGTATTCGCGCACCGAAGCGACCAGGGTCTTGGGCGCGGTGGCACCGCAGTCCTCATTGATGTTCAGGCCGTCAGGCTGGTTGCCGATGGTGATGACCTCGGCACCCAGTTCGTGGAACACGTGCGGAGCGATATTGTAGGCCGCGCCATGGGCGCAATCGACCACCAGGCGCATGCCGCGCAGGTTCATGGCGCTGGGGAAGGTGCTCTTGCAGAATTCGATGTAACGACCGGGTGCGTCGGAGAGGCGGCGGGCCTTGCCCAGCTTCTCGGAAGGCACGCAATCCATGGGCTGCTCCAGGGCGGCCTCGATGTCGGCCTCGACCGCGTCCGGCAGCTTGTTGCCGCTGGCGGAGAAGAACTTGATGCCGTTGTCGTGATACGGGTTGTGCGAGGCCGAGATCACCACCCCGGCCGACAGGCGCAGCGCGCGGGTAAGATAGGCCACGGCCGGCGTAGGCACCGGACCGGGCAGCCAGACATCCACGCCGGCGGCGGCAAAGCCCGCTTCCAGGGCGGCTTCCAGCATGTAGCCGGAGATCCGCGTGTCTTTGCCGATCAGCACAGTAGGCCGCGCCATGCCGTCCTTGGCCTTGGCCAGCACCTTCCCGGCTGCATAGCCCAGGCGCATGACGAAGTCAGGAGTAATGGGTGCAACGCCCACACGACCGCGCACGCCATCGGTGCCGAAATATTTTGCTGCCATATCAGGTTTGTCCTTTTCCTTTTGTATCGCAGGCCTGGGCCCCCTCGGCCTGTCTCCCTTGATACGGCGGTGGCCCGCCGCATCCCGTCTTGGATCATTCAATATCGTTGCGTCCCGCTTGCCACATGGCCAGGGCATCGACGGTCTCGGCCACGTCATGCACGCGGATGATCATCGCGCCCTGTTGCGCAGCCGCCAGCGCCGCACCGATGCTGCCGGCCATGCGGCGCTCCAGCGGCTTGCCGGTCACTGCCCCCACCATCGACTTGCGCGACATGCCCGCCAGCAGCGGCAGGTCCAGCGCATCGATGAGGTGCCGGGTGTTCTTCAGCAAAGCCAGATTATGCTCCACTGTCTTGCCAAAACCAAAGCCGGGGTCGATGCAGATACGCTCGCGCGCCACGCCGGCTTGCTGCATCAGCGCGACCTGGTGGCGCAGGAAGTCTTCCACCTCCGCCACCACATCCTGGTAGTGCGGCTCCTGCTGCATGGTCTGCGGCTGGCCCTGCATATGCATCACGCACAAGCCGGCCTCGCTGTCCCTGACCGCCTCGATTGCGCCCTCGGCCCGAAAGCCGTTGATGTCATTGATCATGTCCACCTCGGCCAGCAGCGCCTCGCGCATCACGGCCGGCTTGTAGGTATCCAGCGACAGCGGCTTGCCGCAATCACGCAGTGCGTAGATGACGGGCATGACGCGCTCAAGCTCCTGCTCCAGCGACAGCGGTGCAATACCCGGGCGGGTCGATTCACCGCCGATGTCGATGATGTCCACGCCATCGGCGATCATCTGCTCGGCGTGCTCCAGGGCCATCTCCAGCGACTGGTGGCGGCCACCATCGGAGAAGGAATCCGGCGTCACATTGAGAATACCCATCACCAAGGGACGGCGGCCTTGCTGCACCGGCAGGCGGAAGCGGCCGCATTTGAGGAATGCTTGCGTCATCTTGCTTGTTTTGCTTGTATTGTCTTGCTTGTGTTCGGTTACTACCGCTAACGCCCCGTTGCGAGGGGTGTTTCCGTGAGAATTGCAGCCACGGCGCTGCATGATACACCGGCTGATCTTGTCTTTTTTACCAGATGCGAAAAAGAAAAAAGGTGAGGATCTCTCCTCACCTTTCTGACTACTGCAAGCTAGCGGACCATCAGGCCGGCGCCGTAGCGTTGGGAGAGACGTCGCCGGAACGGTTGTTGTCCGAGGACGACTTCTTGGCCGGGGTGCCATTGCGCGGCGGACGCGGTTCGTCGCCGTTCATGATGTCGTTGACCTGATCTGCATCCAGGGTTTCCCACTCCAGCAGGGCCTTGGCCATGACGTCGACCTTCTCGCTGTTTTCTTCCAGCAGGCGGCGTGCCAGCGCATATTGCTCGTCCAGGATGCTGCGGATCTCGGCGTCGACCTTTTGCTGGGTCGCCTCGGACACGGTCTTGGAAGACATGCGGCCGAAGTAGGCATCCTGCTCGGAATCCTCGTAGACCATGGTGCCCAGGGTCTCGGACATGCCGTAGCGGGTCACCATCGCACGGGCCAGCTTGGTGGCGCGCTCGAAGTCGTTGGAAGCGCCGGTGGACATCTGGTGCATGAAGATCTCTTCGGCGATACGGCCACCGAACAGGATGGAGATCTCTTCCAGCATCTTGTCCTTGTACATGTTCACGCGGTCATGCTCGGGCAGCTGCCAGGTCAGGCCCAGCGCATAGCCACGCGGCATGATGGTGACCTTGTGGACCGGATCGGCCTTGGGCAGCAGCTTGGCGACCACGGCGTGGCCGGACTCGTGGTAGGCGGTGTTGCGGCGTTCTTCCTCGCGCATCACGGCCGACTTGCGTTCCGGGCCCATGACGATCTTGTCCTTGGCATCCTCGAAGTCCTGCATTTCCACCAGGCGCTTGTTGCGACGGGCGGCAAACAGCGCCGCTTCGTTGACAAGGTTGGCCAGGTCGGCGCCGGAGAAGCCGGGGGTGCCGCGGGCCAGGATGTCGGCCTTGACGTCCGGGGCGATGGGCACCTTGCGCATGTGGACGTACAGGATCTGTTCGCGACCACGGATATCGGGCAGGCCGACCATCACCTGGCGGTCGAAGCGGCCCGGACGCAGCAGCGCCTTGTCCAGCACGTCGGCACGGTTGGTGGCGGCGATCACGATGACGCCGGAGTTGGCTTCGAAGCCGTCCATCTCCACCAGCATCTGGTTCAGGGTCTGTTCACGTTCGTCGTTGCCGCCGCCCATGCCGGCACCGCGATGGCGACCGACGGCGTCGATTTCGTCGATGAAGATGATGCAGGGGGCGTGCTTCTTGGCGTTCTCGAACATGTCGCGCACACGGGAAGCACCTACACCGACGAACATTTCAACGAAGTCCGAACCGGAGATGGTGAAGAACGGCACCTTGGCTTCACCGGCGATGGCGCGGGCCAGCAGGGTCTTGCCGGTACCCGGGGGACCGACCATCAGCACGCCGTGGGGAATGCGGCCACCCAGCTTCTGGAACTTGGTCGGATCACGCAGGAACTCGACCAGCTCCTGCACTTCTTCCTTGGCTTCGTCGCAACCGGCGACGTCGGCGAAGGTGACGGAGTTGCTGTTCTCATCGAGCATGCGCGCCTTGGACTTGCCGAAGGAGAACGCGCCGCCCTTGCCACCGCCCTGCATCTGGCGCATGAAGAAGATCCAGACACCGATGAGCAACAGCATCGGGAACCACGAAATGAAGACTTGCGACAGGAAGGATTGTTCTTCCGGTTGCTTGACGTCGAACTTGACGCCGTTGTTGAGCAGGTCGCCCACCAGGCCGCGGTCCAGATAGGTCGCGGCGGTCTTGACCTTGGTGCCATCCTGGGTGGTGGCAATGATGGTGCGATCCTCGATGGTCGCATCCTTGATGTGGCCGGCCTTGACCTCGGAGATGAAGTCGGAATACGCGATCGCCTTGGCGTTGGTCGCCATGCTGCGGTTGTCGAACTGCTTGAACACCATAAACAGCACGAGCGCGATAACTACCCAGATGGCAGCCTTGGAAAACATATTGTTCACTGGAACTCCTCCGACGCCTGGGCGCCACGTTGCCTTTGTATGCTCCGATTTTACCCGGATTCAAACACCCTTACTAGAAAACCGCCGTCCGCACGGCCCCGCCGTGCCGGTACGCAACGCACAACAATCCCGCGCCGGTGCCAGCCGGAGCCACGTTGTCATCTCAACATCGAGCGCTCGCGACTACCGATTGGTGCCATCAAACGATTCCTGAGAATCGATATAAGGCTGAAATCAGGCAAAACAAGACGGAAAAACGCTGCAACCAGAGAGATTTTGCGCCGATTTTGCGCCTTCTGACAGCCTCCGACACGGCTTGGCATCAACTGTAACCGATTTAGCTGCGAGGATTTTTCAGGATTTTCCCGAGTAGAAAGATTTCGGAAGACTTGTCGCGGCTGGCCTTGGGTTTTTTCGACATCACCGTCTTGAATTCGGCCCTGAACTTGTGCACCAGTTCGTTGTAGCCGGTACCGTTGAAGCACTTCACCAGCAGCGAACCGGTAGGTTTCATGTGCGTCTGCGCAAATTCGATGGCCAGGTCGATCAGGTATTCCACCCGCGCGGCGTCGGCAATGGCCACGCCCGACAGGTTGGGCGCCATGTCGGACAGCACCAGGTCGACCTTGCGGCCGTCCAGCAAGGCCTCCAGCTGCTGCAGCGACTCGTCCTCACGGAAGTCGCCCTGGATGTAGTGGACGTCGGCAATCGGGTCCATGGGCAGGATATCCAGGCCGATGATGGTGCCGTGGATACCCCCGCCCTCGGCACCGGCCAGCTTGTTGCGCACGTACTGACACCAGCTGCCGGGGGTGCAGCCCAGGTCGACGATGACCTGGCCTGGCTTGATCAGGCGCTCTTCCTCGTCGATTTCCTTGAGCTTGTAGGCAGCCCGCGCACGATAGCCTTCCTTTTGTGCAAGCTTCACATAAGGATCGTTAATATGGTCGTGCAGCCAGTTTTTGTTCAGTTTGTTCTTTGCCATTCGCGTAGAATACTGGTTTTATCTCATTAAGGGACAACTTGGCGCCGCCGAGACACCGTCCCGAACCTGCATTCCCATGTTGACATTGACTCCCGCCGAGCGCAGCGAACTGCGCGCCCAGGCCCATGCCTTGAACCCCGTCGTGATCGTGGGCGAAGGCGGCCTGTCCGAATCCGTGATGAAGGAAATCGACAAGAGCCTCGACTCCCACGGCCTGATCAAGGTCCGCGTCTTCGGCGATGACCGCGAAGCCCGCATCGCGATCTACGAAACCATCTGCGCCGAGCTCAAGGCCGCGCCGGTACAACACATCGGCAAGCTGCTGGTGCTGTATCGTCCCAAGAAGGACGAAGGCCGCAAGGTCGCCGCCGGTGCCAAGGGCGGCCTGCGCGAAGTGACCATCGTCAAGTCGCACGCCACCAAGCGTCCGTCGGTCAACAAGATCATGCTCAAGGGCAATGAACGCGTCACCGCCGGTGGCCTGGTCAAGAAGGCCAAGCCGCGCCAGCGCAGCACCAAGAAGGCGCTCGGCTGATCGCTAATGCTGTGTACCGTGCACCACCCACCTGCGGTGGCCACCAAAAACAGAATGCCCGCTGATGCGGGCATTTTCATTTCCGGCACGTCGGCATTGCAGCAAGCCAGGCCAGGCGGCCCGGCTTGCCGGTCGTGGCTGCGTCCTCAGACGTAGCGCACTTCCAGGATTTCGTATTCCTTCACGCCCGACGGCGCTTCCACGGCCACCACGTCGCCGGCGCTCTTGCCGATCAGGGCACGGGCGATGGGCGAGGTCACGGACACCTTGGCCTCCTTGATGTCGGCTTCGTCCAGACCGACGATCTGGTAGGTCACCTTCTCGCCGCTGTCCAGGTTTTCCAGGTCCACGGTGGAGGCGAAGACCACGCGACCTTCCGCGTTCAGCTCCGACGGATCGACGATCTGGGCCGCGCCCAGTTTGCCTTCCAGGTCGGCGATGCGGCCTTCGATGAAGGCCTGGCGCTCCTTGGCCGATTCATACTCGGCGTTTTCGGACAGATCGCCCTGCGCGCGCGCTTCGGCGATCGCATTGATGACTTCGGGACGGTCTTTGGTTTTCAAACGGTGCAATTCTTCCTTCAGAAGTTCGGCGCCACGCTTGGTAAGGGGAACTGTGCTCATAAGTCTCTTGCTCAAGGTTAGGGTTACACGGAAGACGCATCCAAGGTCCGCCGGCCGGTGAACACGCAAAAGCACAGCAACGCCGCCAACTTGGCGGACAAGCGTCGTCTTTACGGGAACAGTCTGGCTGGTGAACGGACCGTTGCTGCAGGATTCCGTCAGCTCTTCAACAACACGCGCTCTGACCCAGAGCCGCTAAGGACATGACGCCACGCGCAAGTCCACCATCAGGTGGTACGGCGGCGTCATGTCCTTAGCGTCCCCTGGACGGATCTGCCCTGCAACATTGAACATGTTGTGGCCGCAGGGTGTCGTCCAAAAGTCAGAGAGGGCATCGATTGCTCAGATGCCCTCTTAGCTTGTCGGTGTCAACTACTGCCGACAAAGTAACGTGTTGTGGGTTTAGTGTATAGCTTTATGCAGGCCTTGTAAATCGTAGACGTCCAGCGATTCCAGATGGCGCATGCCTTCCACTGCCGCTTCGGCACCGGCGATGGTGGTGAAGGTGGTCACGCGGGCGGCCAGGGCCGAGGTACGGATCGCTCCGGAGTCGGCAATGGCGTTGCGCTTTTCTTCAACGGTGTTCACCACCAGGGCGATCTCGTTGTTCTTGACCATGTCCACAATGTGCGGACGACCTTCGACCACCTTGTTGACGGTAGTCACAGGGATGCCGGCAGCATTGATGGCGGCCGCCGTCCCCTTGGTGGCGACGATGGAGAAGCCCAGCGCGACCAGGTCACGCGCCACTTGCACGGCACGCGGCTTGTCGCTGTTCTTCACCGACAGGAAGACCTTGCCCGACTTGGGCAACTTCACGCCGGCACCCATCTGCGACTTCACGAAGGCTTCGCCGAAGGTCTTGCCCACGCCCATGACTTCACCGGTGGACTTCATCTCGGGGCCGAGGATGGTGTCCACGCCGGGGAACTTCACGAACGGGAAGACGGCTTCCTTCACGCTGTAGTAAGGCGGCACCACTTCGTTCTTGATGCCCTGGCTGTCCAGCGACTGGCCGACCATGCAACGTGCGGCGATCTTGGCCAGTTGCAGGCCGGTGGCCTTGGAGACGAAGGGCACGGTACGCGATGCACGCGGGTTCACTTCCAGCACGAAGACGGTATCGACGGTCTTGCCATCGACTTCGCTTTGCTGGATGGCGAACTGCACGTTCATCAGACCCACCACGTTCAGGCCCTTGGCCATCAGCGCAGTCTGGCGCTTCAGTTCGTCGATGGTGTCCTTGGACAGCGAATACGGCGGCAGCGAGCAAGCCGAGTCGCCCGAGTGCACGCCGGCCTGTTCGATGTGTTCCATCACGCCGCCGATGAAGGTGCGTTCACCGTCGGAGAGGCAGTCCACGTCGACTTCGATGGCGTCGTTCAGGAAGCGGTCCAGCAGCACCGGCGAATCGTTGGAGACCTTGACGGCTTCGCGCATGTAGCGCTCCAGGTCGCGCTGCTCGTGGACGATTTCCATGGCGCGGCCACCCAGCACGTAGGACGGGCGGACCACCAGCGGATAGCCGATTTCCTGCGCCAGTTGCAGCGCGTCGGCTTCGGTACGGGCGGTACGGTTGGGCGGCTGGCGCAGGCCCAGGTCCTGCAGCAGCTTCTGGAAACGCTCGCGGTCTTCGGCGGCGTCGATCATGTCCGGCGAGGTGCCGACGATGGGCACGCCATTGGCTTCCAGGTCCAGCGCCAGCTTCAGCGGGGTCTGGCCGCCGTACTGGACGATCACGCCGACCGGCTTTTCCTTGTCGACGATTTCCAGCACGTCTTCCAGCGTCACCGGTTCGAAGTACAGGCGGTCGGAGGTGTCGTAGTCGGTCGAGACGGTTTCGGGGTTGCAGTTGACCATGATGGTTTCGTAACCATCGTCACGCATGGCCAGCGCGGCATGCACGCAGCAATAGTCGAACTCGATACCCTGGCCGATACGGTTCGGGCCACCGCCCAGCACCATGATCTTCTTCTTGTCGGTCGGGTTGGATTCGCACTCTTCGTCGTAGGTCGAATACATGTAGGCGGTATCGGTGGCGAACTCGCCCGCGCAGGTATCGACGCGCTTGAAGACCGGACGCACACCCAGCTTCTTGCGCTGTTCGCGCACGGCGGTGTCGGTGGTCTTCAGCAGCTTGGCCAGGCGGCGGTCCGAGAAGCCCTTCTGCTTCAGCTGGAACAGGGTGGCCTTGTCCAGCGATTCCAGGGAAGCTTCCTTTTCCAGCCACAGTTCGATGTCGACGATTTCCTTGATCTGCGACAGGAACCACGGGTCGATATGGGTCAGGCCATGCACTTCTTCCAGCGAGAAGCCTTGTGCGAAGGCATCACCCACGTACCAGATGCGGTCCGGACCGGGTTCGCCCAGTTCCTTCTCGATCAGTTCGCGGTCGGTGGTCTTCTCGTTCATGCCGTCCACGCCGACTTCCAGGCCGCGCAGGGCCTTCTGGAAGGATTCCTGGAAGGTACGTCCGATGGCCATCACCTCACCCACCGACTTCATCTGGGTGGTCAGGTGCTTGTCGGCCTGCGGGAATTTCTCGAAGGTGAAGCGCGGGATCTTGGTCACGACGTAGTCGATCGACGGCTCGAAGGACGCCGGGGTGGCGCCGCCGGTGATCTCGTTGCGCAACTCGTCGAGGGTGAAGCCCACGGCCAGCTTGGCGGCGATCTTGGCGATCGGGAAGCCGGTAGCCTTGGAGGCCAGTGCCGAGGAACGCGACACGCGCGGGTTCATCTCGATGACGATCATGCGGCCGTCGGCAGGATTGACCGAGAACTGCACGTTGGAGCCGCCGGTATCCACACCGATCTCACGCAGCACCGCCAGCGAGGCGTTACGCATGATCTGGTATTCCTTGTCGGTCAGCGTCTGCGCCGGTGCCACGGTGATGGAGTCACCGGTGTGCACGCCCATCGGGTCGAGGTTTTCGATGGAGCAGACGATGATGCAGTTGTCCGCCTTGTCGCGGACCACTTCCATTTCGTATTCCTTCCAGCCGATCAGCGATTCCTCGATCAGCAGTTCGGACGTCGGCGAAGCCTCCAGGCCGCGCTTGCAGATGGTCTCGAATTCCTCCGCATTGTAGGCAATGCCGCCGCCGGTGCCGCCCATGGTGAAGGACGGACGGATGATGACCGGGAAGCCGATGGTCTTCTGCACCGCCCACGATTCTTCCATCGTGTGCGCCACGCCCGAACGGGCCGAACCCAGGCCGATCTTGGTCATGGCCTCTTTGAACTTGGAGCGGTCCTCGGCCTTGTCGATGGCTTCCGGGGTGGCGCCGATCAGCTCGACCTTGTACTTCTCCAGCACGCCATGGCGATGCAGGTCCAGCGCACAGTTCAGCGCGGTCTGGCCGCCCATGGTCGGCAGGATGGCGTCCGGCTTTTCCTTGGCGATAATGCGTTCCACCGCTTGCCAGGTGATCGGCTCGATGTAGGTGGCGTCCGCCATTTCCGGGTCGGTCATGATGGTGGCCGGGTTGCTGTTGACCAGGATGACCTTGAAACCTTCTTCGCGCAGGGCCTTGCAGGCCTGGGCGCCGGAATAGTCGAATTCGCAGGCCTGGCCGATGATGATCGGGCCAGCGCCAATGATCAGGATGCTTTTGATGTCAGTACGCTTAGGCATTTTGTTTCTTCTCCATCATCGCCACGAACTTGTCGAACAGGGGAGCGATGTCATGCGGTCCAGGGGATGCTTCGGGGTGGCCCTGGAAGCAGAAAGCAGGCTTGTCGGTACGCTCGAAACCTTGCAGCGAGCCGTCAAACAGCGAAATGTGGGTGACGCGGCAGTTGGCCGGCAGGGTCGCCTGGTCCACGGCGAAACCGTGGTTCTGCGAGGTGATCATCACCTGCTTGGAATCCAGGTCCTGCACCGGGTGGTTGGCGCCGTGGTGGCCGAACTTCATCTTCAGGGTCTTGGCGCCCGAAGCCAGGGCCATGATCTGGTGACCCAGGCAGATGCCGAAGGTCGGGATACCGCGCTCGATCAGTTCCTTGGAGGCGGCGATGGCGTAATCACAGGGTTCCGGATCGCCAGGACCGTTGGAGAGGAAGATGCCGTCCGGGTTCAGGGCCAGCGCCTCGGCGGCGGTGGCTTGCGCGGGCAGCACGGTGACCTTGCAGCCACGCTCGGCCAGCATGCGCAGGATGTTGTACTTGACGCCGTAGTCGAAGGCGACCACGTGGAATTTCGGGGTGATCTGCTGGCCATAGCCGCGGCCCAGGCGCCATTCGGTCTCGGTCCAGTTGTAGGCCTTCTTGGTGGAGACCACCTTGGCCAGGTCCATGCCGGCCAGGCCCGGGAAGGCGCGCGCCAGTTCCAGCGCCTTGGCGGTGGCCGCAGCGATGTCCGTTTCACCGGCCACGATGGCGCCATTCTGGGCACCCTTCTCGCGCAGGATGCGGGTCAGCTTGCGGGTATCGATGCCGGCGATGGAAACGATGTTGCTTTCCTTCAGATAATCCGACAGGGATTGCTGGCTGCGGAAGTTCGACAGCAGGCGCGGCAGGTCCTTGATGATCAGGCCGGCGGCGTGGATCTGCGAGGCTTCGACGTCTTCACGGTTCACGCCCGTGTTGCCGATGTGCGGATAGGTAAGGGTGACGATCTGGCGGCTGTAGCTGGGGTCGGTCAGGATTTCCTGGTAGCCGGTCATCGCGGTATTGAACACGACCTCACCGGTGGTGTTGCCTGCGGCGCCGATGGAAAAACCTTGGAAGACAGACCCGTCTGCGAGCGCGAGAATGGCCGGAATCGCGGGACCGGAAAGAAGAGGCAGCAAGGGTAACTCCTGAGATTGTTACCGCCGCGGCTGGATGACCGGAAGACCTTTGCGCACCAAACCGACCTGCGCGAACACCCCGACTCATTCGGTACGGGTGCGTGGCTGGGCCTGTCAGGAACGAGGAAGAGGAATGGGTATGCGCTACGGCGGATAAAATTGGCTAAACCGCTCAATTATAGCGCAAGAGCCTCCCTCCGGCAAATCGAAGATCGCCGAAAGTTGCCGCAAGAAGCACCGAAATGCGTGCAAACAGCGGGAAGCACCCACAGACGCGGCCAGCAGGCACACGGCCTGCCAGCGCACGGGGGAAAGGCTTACAGGCCCAGGGCGGCGATACCTGCCTTGGCGATCTGCACGTCTTCGGAGGACTTCACGCCGGAGACGCCAACGGCGCCCACGTAGTGACCTTCGACCACGACCGGCACGCCGCCTTCGAGCAGGCCGTCCAGGCCGGGGGCGCTCAGGAAGGACACGCGGCCGTTGTTGATCATGTCTTCATAGATCTTGCTTTCGCGGCGACCCAGGGCGGCCGTACGGGCCTTGGCCGGGGCGATCTGCGCGGAGATCGGGGCAGCGCCGTCCATGCGGTGCAGCCACAGCAGGTGGCCGCCGTCGTCGACCACGGAGATGGCCACGTTCCAGTTGTTGGCACGGGCTTCGGCTTCGGCGCCAGCGGCGATCTTCTTCACGTCGTCCAGCGACAGAAACGGTTTGGTTTGCATGATTGCTCCGGTAGGCAAAAAAAAATGAACGCTGATTGTACGACCAGAAAGTCGTTTTGACATCAAACCCGCCCAAACTCATCGTTGAGAGTTTTTCAACACCCGCCCTCCGGGCCAACTCCTCCACCCGATTCGTAAATCATTTAGCAAAAAAATCTTCTCCAAGCCCGTGTAGGAGAAACACTTACTGGGAGAAGGCTGCAGTAAACGACCATTTACCTTATAAATCATTTCAATTTGGCAAGCTGGCACGAAATCAGCTTTTGACAAGGCGTAAGAATTCACTTACAGTCCCGCAATCCTATTCTTTAGAGGATCCCGATGACCCTACGCCGATCTGACCGAATCCGACGACAAACCGCTCGCGTCTGCGCGCTCGCAGCCGGTCTTTGGATCAGTGCATCGGCCTTCAGTGCTGACCTCTCGCTGGCAGCCCAGGATCTTCCGCCTCCTCAAGCCACTACCCCGCAAGCCCAGCAACTGATCAGCAAGACCAATCTTGCGATCGCCCGCCTGCAAGACATCACCAACCGCGCATCCGAACTGGCCACCCAGGCCCTGGCCATGCTGGGCATCAATTACCGCTACGGCGGCAATTCGCCCGACACCGGCCTGGATTGCAGCGGCCTGGTGCGTTACGTCTTCAAGGAAGCATGGGGCACCGACCTGCCGCGCACCTCGCTGGAAATCAGCCGCGTCGGCGAAAAGATCGGCCGCGATAATCTGCAACCCGGCGACCTGGTCTTCTACAACACGCTGCGTCGCGGCTTCTCGCACGTGGGCATCTACCTGGGCGACGGCAAGTTCATCCACTCCCCCTCGGCCGGCGGCCAGGTGCGTATCGAGAGCATGGATGAGTCCTACTGGAAGAAGCGCTTCAATGGTGCGCGCCGCATCATTGCTGGTGAAGAAGACGACAAGTAAGCATCAGCCGGCACCATCAAGGTGCAGGTCCGATAAAAAAGCCGCTGGGATCAGCGGCTTTTTTGTTTCCCACGGGGAACAGTTCAGTTCCCGGTCGCCATCAGCCTGAGCTTGCGCTTGATCTCGGGCATGGCCGCCACGGCTGCCTGCTCGCCAGCCAGGATGGCGACGTTGCGGCTGGCAAAATCGCTACCCTTCATGTTGCCCAGGCGCGGCTGCAGGACGATGTCGGCATTCTTGAGCTCATACTGGTTGATGGTCTGGCCCATGATGGCGAAGGTCTGCAGCAGCACGTCGATGGAACTGCTGGAGGCGGCCTGCGCCTCGGGGTTGGACGAGATGTTGACCGCAATCACGAAATCCGCCCCCATCTGGCGCGCAAAGCGCACCGGCACCGGCGACACCAGCCCGCCATCCACATAGGTGTGGTCGCCCACCGTCACCGACTGGAACACCCCCGGCACCGCCGACGAGGCGCGCACCGCCACACCCGCATTGCCGCGCTGGAACAGGATGGGCTGGCCGCTGCGCAAGTCGGTGGCCACGGCGCCAAAGGGGATCTTGAATTTCTCGATCGGTACGTTGTGGACGGCCTTGTTCACGTAGTTCTGCACGCCCTCGCCCTTGAGCACGCCGCTGACCTTGGCAAAGAGCGGCACCGACCAGTCCGAGATCGACGCTTCATCCATGGACATGGCCAGCTTCTGCAAGGCGAAGCCATCGTTGCCGGCCGCATAGAGCGCCCCCACCAGGCTGCCCGCGCTGGTACCGGCCACCACGTCGACGGCAATGCCCTGCGCTTCCAGCGCCTTGATCACGCCGATATGGGCAAAGCCGCGCGCCGCACCGCCGCCCAGGGCCAGGCCGATGCGGACCTTGCGCGACGCCACCGGCAACGGCGTGACCGTGGAGGGTACGGTGCCGGAGACCACGGGCGCGGACGCTGCCGCGCCGGCATTCTGCGCATCGGTGGAGCTAGCGGTGGAGGTGGCCGTGACGGTGTCAGCCCTGGCATCAGCCGACCTGGAGGAGGCACTGCCGGGCATCCACGGCGAAGTACAGGCGCTCAGCAAGAGGCTGCTGGCAAGGATGGCCGGGGCCAGCCGGAAAGAAAGACGGAAGGACATGCGCATGGAAGCAAGGGATGGAAAGAAGGGATGGAACGCAGCCCCCTATTCTACTGCAAGCACCCGTCGCCCCCGGAGCCCGCAGGTGCCGGTGGTGTAGAATGCGGCCCCGGCTCCTGCTCCCTCCCGCACAGCATCGCACCATGAATATCGTCATCAACGAAGAACTGCAGAAGTACATCGATCCCCTCACCCCCAACGAGTACGCCGCGCTGGAACGCAGCCTGCTGGCCGAAGGCTGCCGCGACGCGCTGGTGCTGTGGGGTGATGTGCTGATCGATGGCCACAACCGCTACGAGATCTGCAGCAAGTACGACCTGCCCTACAAGACGGTGCAGAACGACAGCTTCAAGTCGCTCGACGACGTGCTGCTGTGGATGATCGATAACCAGCTGGGACGGCGCAGCGTGTCGGACTT
>JAFAMT010000247.1 GCA_019233085.1 Herbaspirillum sp. | reverse complement strand
AGACCGGCCTTGCTGCTCTTGAAGGTCTTTTGCGCGTAGTTGAGCATGGCCTTGTCCACCAGTTCATCCACCGCCGAGACACGGAAGGCGAAGTTGGGATTGGCGCCATTCTTGGTCACGCCGGTGCCGGCCGCCCAGGGGCCGACGAAGGGGACCTTCTCCTGGTTGATGATGGGCACGATGGCCATCGACACCGGCGTATCGAGGCCGCCGAAGAGCACCGTCACCTTCTCCTTGAAGATCAGTTCGCGCGCGGCCACCACGCCCTTGGCCGGATTGCCTTCGTCGTCGCGGCGCACCAGCTCCAGCTTGCGACCGCCCAGCAGGCCGCCCTTGGCATTGATCTCGTCGATGGCGATGCTCATGCCGCGGGTCAGGGCTTCGCCGGCCTGGGCTGACTGGCCCGACAGTGCCGTGACCAGCCCGATCTTGATGGTATCGGCGGCCAGCGCCAGCGGTGACAGCGTGGCCGCAACGGTCGCTGCGGCCAAGGCGATCAGGGTACGACGAGTGAAACGGATCATTTGACTTCCCTCCAGGTTGGCGGAACGCATTTCCTCGGCAACGGCCGGTGAAATGCCTTCCAGGTGGTTGGCTTGCTTTGCCCGGCATGACTTATGCAAGGGCTATGCCAAGCGCAGCAATTTTGATTAATTTTTGCCGACAATATTTACTTTATATACTCAGCATTTATTAATCATTATTGCCGTCGATTACATAACCATCCTGAAATCAATAATGCACAATCATTGTGCATGACATGGAGAAAATGATGCACGTCGCACCATCATCAACCACTGCGCAGGCGACCGCCCTGCCCTATGATCCCGCCGCGCTGGTGGACGAATACCTGCGTGTGCTGATGATTCCCGATCCGGCGGCGGCGCGGCGCTTCGTCTCGCCGGAGTTGAAGATCCGCTTCACCGGTGGGCGCGAGATGATCGACCCGGCGCAGTGCGCGGCCTTCAATGCCGGCCGCTATGGCTGGGTCAAGAAGCGTTTCGAAGGCACCGAGGTCGTGGCCGGTGCCAGCGTGGAGCACGCCATCGTCTACAACCGGGGAACGCTCTATGGGGTCTGGCCCGATGGCCAGGCCTTCGAGGGCAATCGCTATGTGGACCGCTACGTCATCCGCCACGGCCTCATCGTGCAGATGGATGTGTGGAACGACAGCGCCGAGCGCCTGCTCGCACGCGCCGGCCTGGCCGAACTGTAAGGGGACAGCATGCAAGCGACGATCCTGCCACCCGAGGCCGCCCTGGGTCATGATGACGGCCAGGCCAGCTATGGCCCGCTGCCCGCGCACGGGCGCTTCGGCTACTCGGCCATCCATCGCCGTGCGCAATACCGCTGGCCCAACGGCGCCAGGCTGGCGGTGTACCTGGGCTTCAACATCGAGCATTTCGCCTTCGGCCAGGGACTGGGGGCGCGGCTGGGGCCGGCGTGTCCGGAGCCGGACGTGCTCAACTACAGCTGGCGCGAATACGGCAACCGGGTCGGTGCCTGGCGCTGCCTGGAGCTGTTCGGGCAACTGGGCTTGCCGGCCGGCGTGCTGCTCAATACCGCGCTCTACGATCATTGCCCCGAGCTGGTGGCGGCCTTCGCCGCGCGCGGCGACGAACTGATCGGGCACGGCCACACCAACGCCCACCAGCAAGGCACGCTGCCCGAGGCGCAGGAAGCCGCCCTGCTGCGCCACTGCCGCCAGCGCATCGCCGCCGAGAGCGGCAGCCCGCCCAGCGGCTGGCTCTCGCCCTGGATTTCGGAGAGCATGGTCACGCCCGACCTGCTGCAAGAGAGCGGCTACCGCTACACCCTCAACTGGGCGCACGACGACCAGCCGGTGCGCCTGCGTACCCGCAGCGGCCAGACGCTGTGGTCGATCCCTTATCCGCAGGAGCTCAATGACATCCCCATGATCGTGGCGCGCCAGATGGATGGCCGCGACTTCGCCCGCATGATCGTCGACAACTTCGACGAGATGCTGGAACAGGCGCAGCAGCAGCCGCTGGTGATGGGTGTGGCCCTGCATCCCTACCTGGTGGGCCAGCCTTATCGCCTGCGTCACCTGCGCCACGCCCTGCAACACCTGGCCGCCGCACGCGACCGCGGCCAGATCTGGTTCACCACGCCCGGCGCCATCTGCGACTACGTGGAGACGCTGGAACCACTGCGCCAGCCTTTCTGACACCCATCCCCATCCCTGGAGACTTGCTTGACTACCGTATCTGTCGCATCTGCTGCATCTGCTGCATCTGACGCCTCCCCCGCCATCATGGACATCCCCGTCATCGACGATCCTGTGGGCGCCTTCGTGCCGCATGGACGCTTCACCCTCGCCGGCGCCGCCACCGGTGCGTTGGCCGGATTGCGCTTCGCCGCCAAGGACCTGTTCGACGTGGCCGGCCATCCCACCGGGGCCGGCAATCCGGACTGGCTGCGCAGCCATGCGCACCCCACGCGCCACCATCCGGTGGTGGCGCAATTGCTGCAAGCCGGCGCCACCCTGGTGGGCAAGACCATCACCGACGAACTGGCCTACAGCATCCACGGCGACAACCATCACTACGGCACCCCGGTCAACAGTGCCGCGCCGGGCCGCGTGCCGGGCGGCTCCTCCAGCGGCTCGGCCGCTGCGGTGGCCGCACGGCTATGCGACTTCGCGCTGGGCACCGACACCGGCGGCTCGACCCGGGTGCCGGCCAGTTATTGCGGCGTCTGGGGCTTGCGCACCACCTTTGGCCTGTTGTCGTGCAAGGCCATGGCGCCGCTGTGTCCCGATTTCGACACCGTCACCTGGCTGGCCCACGATGCCGGTATCTTCGAGCGTGTGGGGCGGGTGCTGCTGCCGCAGACGGGCGGCGTGCAGTTGCGCCGTGCGCTGCTGCCCTTCGATGCGCTGGAACTGGCCGACCCGGAATTCCACCCGGCCATCCACCAGGTCTACGATGCGCTGCGCATGCTCATGCCGGGCGAGCACATGCGCCTGGGTGGCGAGGAAGGCGCGCTGGAAAACTGGCGCCGCGCCTACATCAGCGCCTCGGCCTACGATGCCTGGCAGACCCATGGCCACTGGATCAGCACCACGCAACCACGCTTCGGTGCAGCGGTGCAGGCACGCTGGGACATGGCCCGCGATACCAGTGCCGAGACCG
The DNA here is from genome assembly GCA_019233085.1 of Herbaspirillum sp. Lineage (GTDB taxonomy): Bacteria > Pseudomonadota > Gammaproteobacteria > Burkholderiales > Burkholderiaceae_D > Herbaspirillum. The sequence continues at coordinate 9,993 of JAFAMT010000247.1, read as the reverse complement.
CCCATGCCGCACGCCGCGAGCAGGACCTGGTGCGACATCGCGTGCGCTCGCTGCTGGGGCCGGACGGGGTGGCGGTGATTCCCTCCGCCGCCAGCGTGGCGCCACTGTGCACGGCATCGGCCGGCGAGATCGACCAGGTACGCGCACGCACCTTCCGGCTCACCTGCGTGGCCGGACTGGCGGGCTTGCCGCAGGTGAGCATGCCCTTTGCGACTCCCACCGGGCTGCCGATCGGCGTATCATTGCTGGGCCCGGCCGGCAGCGACCTGGCCCTGATCGGCCTGGCGACCCGGATCTGGCGCGCGCTGCAAGCAGACGCACGCTGAACCCGCCGCGATCCACCCATCGACAAGACAATGAGCGACACCCCTGCCCGCAAATCCGCCAAGACCCCTCCGCGTCGTGGCAAGCCCACGCCTGCCGCTGCCGCGCCATCCCCCCAGCTGCGTCGCAGCGGCGCCGGCCGGCCACGCGTGCGTCATGACGCGCTGACCGAACTGCCGCCCCTGCAACTCGATGGCGACGGTGGCGACGACATCATCGCCCGCATCTACCAGACCGTGTTCGACAGCGTGATGAGCCAGCGCCTCACGCCCGGCACCAAGCTGCCCGAGGCGGCACTGTGCGAACTGTTCGGCGTGGGCCGTACCGTAGTGCAGAAGGCCTTGCAGAAACTGGCGCACGAGCACATCGTGGAGTTGCGCCCCAATCGTGGTGCGGTGGTGGCCATGCCGACACCGGAAGAGACGCGCGAGATCTTCGAAGCGCGCCGTGCACTGGAGGGCGCCATCATGCGCCTGGCGGTACAGAACGCCACCCGCGCCGACCTGGCCAGGCTGCGCCGGCAACTCAAGGAAGAACATGCCGTCATGCACAGCTATGCCCAGACCCACTGGGCCAGGCTGGCATCGTCCTTCCACATGCGGGTGGCCGAGCTGTCGCGCAATCCGACGCTGCAACGCTATCTGGCCGAACTGGTGTCGCGCTGCTCGCTGATCGTGGCACTGCATGAACCGGCCGGCTATGCCGCCTGCGAGCATGACGAGCACACCCACATCGTGGACCTGATCGAGCGGGGTGACGCCGAGGGCGCGGTGGCGGCCATGGAGGCGCACCTGGTGACGCTGGAGGAACATATCCAGCTGGTCAGCGCGAAAAGCGGCAACAGCCTGGCCCGCATGCTGGGGATGGAATAACTCCCTGCGCTGGTGTGGCAGCAAGAAAAAAGCGGCAAGGACCTGGTCCCTGCCGCTTTTTTTTAGCTTGTCGTGATGCAACCGGCTAGATGGCGACGCGCTCCTGCAAGGCCTCGCGCGCCTCGGCCGCGATCTCGAAGGAATGCAATCGCGCCGCGTGATCGAAGATCTGCGCAGTGATGATCAGCTCGTCCGGCGCATGTTCGTCGATGAAGGCTTGCAGGCCTTCCTGCACCGTCTCGCGGTCGCCCACCACGGCGCAGGACAACGAGCGCTCGACGTGGGCCTGCTCGCCTGGCTGCCACAGGGCATCGATGTCCTCCACCGGGGGACGCAGCTGGCCAGGCGTGCCACGGATCAGGTTGAGGAACTGCTGCTGCAGCGAGGTGAACAGGCGCTCGGCCTCGCGCTGGGTATCGGCGGCGAAGACATTCAGGGCCAGCATCACATAGGGTTTCTTCAGATTTGCCGATGGCTTGAAACGCTCGCGATAGACCTGCACCGCCGACTTCATGAAACCCGGTGCGAAGTGCGAGGCGAACGCGAACGGCAAGCCCAGCTCGGCAGCCAGCTGGGCGCTGAACATGCTGGAACCCAGGAGCCAGATCGGCACCTTCAGGCCGGCCCCGGGCACGGCGCGCAGGGCCTGGTAGTCGGAGGGTTCATCGAAGTACTCCTGCAGCTCCAGCACATCCTGCGGGAAGTTCTCGGCGGTGTCGCCCCCCATGTGGCGGCGCAGGGCGCGCGCGGTACGCTGGTCGGAACCGGGTGCGCGGCCCAGCCCGAGGTCGATACGGCCGGGATAGAGCGATTCGAGCGTGCCGAACTGTTCGGCGATGACCAGCGGCGAGTGATTGGGCAGCATGATGCCGCCCGAACCCACGCGTATCGTGCTGGTGTGCGCGGCCACGTGCGAGATCACCAGTGCGGTGGCGGCACTGGCGATGCCAGGCATGTTGTGGTGCTCGGCCAGCCAGTAGCGCTTGTAACCCAGGCGCTCGGCCAGCTGTGCCAGTTCCTTGCTGTTGTTGAAGGCCCGCGCAGCGGTGCTGCCCTGGTTGATGGGAGACAGATCGAGGACGGAAAACGGAATCATGGATGGATCCTTGTGGATGCGGCAGGATCGCTGCCGCATCGGGTTGCCGGGTAGTTGCCCCGGAAATGATGGCGCTGACCAGAAGTGGCTTCGCAAACGATCAAACCACCGTTCGGACTGAGTAGGCCCGCGAGGGCCGTATCGAAGACCCGCTGACGCTGCACCTTCGATACGCGGCTGCGCCGCTACAGAGGCCGAACGGAATGTGGAATCGGAAAATATCGCCATGACCTCCTAGTCCAGCTTGACCACCAGCTTGCCGAAGTTCTTGCCCTGCAGCAGGCCCATGAAGGCTTGCGGAGCATTTTCCAGGCCCTGCACCACGTCTTCTCGGTAGCGCAGCTTGCCTTCCTTGAGCCAGGTGCCGACCTCCTGCTGGAAGGCCGCGTGCAGGTCGGGACGGTTGACGTAGTAGTCGAAGATGATGAAGCCCTGCACGCGGATGCGCTGGGTCAGCACGCGACGCAGGATGGCCGTGCTCGCGGTGGCCATGCCGGCGCCGTTGTAGTGGGCGATCAGGCCGCACACCGGTACGCGGGCGTGGATGTTGAGCAAGGGGATCACCGCGTCGAGCACGGCACCGCCGACGTTCTCGAAATACACATCGATGCCGCGCGGGCAGGCCGCCTGCAGTTGCTTGGCGAAATCAGCGGCGCGGTGGTCGATGCAGGCGTCGAAGCCCAGTTCCTGGACGGCTGACTCACACTTCTGCGCACCACCGGCGATGCCGACCACGTGGCAGCCGCGCAGCTTGGCGATCTGGCCCACCAGCGAGCCGACCGCGCCGGTGGCCGCAGCCACCACCACGGTCTCGCCGGGACGCGGCTGGCCGATGTCGATCAGGCCGGCATAGGCGGTGTAGCCGGGCATGCCCAGCACGCCCAGCGCATGCGAGGGATGGGCAAAATCGGCCGGCAGCTTGTGGGCGCCGGTGCCATCGGAGATGGCGTACTCCTGCCAGCCGGTGTAGGCCACGACGCGCTCGCCCTCGTGGAAATCCGGATGGCGCGAGGCCACCACGCGCGAGACCACACCAGCGGTCATGACGGCACCGATCTCCACCGGCGGTGCATAGGAGGGCGCGTCGCTCATGCGGCCGCGCATGTAGGGATCCAGGGACAGCCATTCACCGCGCAGCAGCATCTGCCCGTCCTGCAGTTCGGGGATGGCGACTTCCTCCAGGCGGAAGTTCTCGGCGCTGGGCGCGGCCGCGGGGCGCGAGGCGAGGACGATGCGGCGGTTGGTCTTGGGGGGGCTGCTCATGGGGATTCCTTTCAGGATGTTCGTAGGGGCGAGCACAAACGGCACTACTGTGGCGGCACCAGCACGCGTCGCGTGACCAGCATGGCCGCTTCCATCGGGACGCGGTCGCGGCTCAGGCGCGACAGCAGGCTGGCACCCAGCCACTGCTGGTAAAGCATGGTGGCGGTGGCCTGCGGATCGAGCACGGTATGCAGCGAGCCTTCCTCGCGCCCCTGGGCGATGCAGGCGGCGATGCGGTCGATGAAGGCTTGCGTGCCCTGGTGCAGGGCGTGGCGCATGTCCTCGGAGAGATCGGCCACCTCGGCGGACAGCTTGACCACCAGGCAGCGCTGCTCCAGTTCCTGGCAGCATTGGCTGTCCAGCCAGTAGCCCCAGTAGCTGAGCAGGCGCTCGCGGGCGCTGGCGCCATAGGCGACGTCACCCAGCACGCGCTCCAGCAGTTCCAGGTAACCGGCCACGTAGTGCTCGATGAGCTCGCGGCCGTACTGCTCCTTGGAACCGAAGTAGTGATAGAAGGAACCCTTGGGGATAGCGGCCGCCGCCAGGATCTCGGACAGGCCGACGGCGGAGAAGCCCTTCTGCGCAATGATTGCGCGGCCGGCCATCAGGATGTTCCGTTTGTTTTCGCCATAGTTTTCTCGCATGGGAGCCATTCTAGCGAAAAATTAGACCGGTCGTCTAAGACCGGTCCTTTTCGGGGATTTCACCAGGATCAGGTAGGGTGTCAGCGCCCTTGCGTCCCCTTCCCTGCCGCCGGAAACAGCGGCACCACGGCCAGCGCCACCAGCGCCGTACCGATCCAGACCGCCGGCCAGCCCTGCCACTGCAGCAGGGGTGGGATCGCCTGCGCAGTCAGGAAGAAGACCAGGAACACGCAGCTGTTGCCCAGGCCCAGGGCGGTGCCGACCTGGGCCGATCCGGCCACCACCGCCAGCTCGGTATAGGCCACGCCGTGCCAGGCCGACACCACCACGCCGGCCGTCACCAGTACCAGCGACAGCAGGCCAATGCCGGCGCCATCACGGAAGAACATGGACAGCACACCCAGCAAGGCAAACAGCAAGGCGCTGAGCCAGGCACACAGGCGCAGGTAGCCGCGCCGCTGGCCACGCCGGTCGGTCCAGCGTCCGCTGGCAATGCGTGCCACCGCCGCGCCGATCTGCACCAGGGTCAGCAGCGCGCTGATCAGGACGAGGCTGGCTTGTCCCACCTCATGCAGGAAGATGCCACCGAAGCTGATCAGTGCCACCTGCGGTGCGCACAGCAGGCCGATCCCCAGCGCCAGCCGCCACACCAGCAGACGGCGCAGGGCCGGTGCGGCGGCGCTGGCCGGCGTTGCCGATGCGGGCGCCGGCGGCGGCTCGCGCAGCCAGAGCAGGATCAGGCCGACGCTGGCCAGGCAACCAACCATCAGCGCGCCATACACCGCACCGAAGCCGGCGCGGGCGGCCAGCGTGGGCAGCAGCAAGGCCCCCACGCCGCCGCCCAGCGGCACGGCGGTCTGGCGGATGCTCATGGCCAGGCCGCGTTCGCCCTCGCCAAACCAGCCCATCACGGCGCGCCCGCTGGCGCCGTTGACGCTGCCGCCCAGCAATCCCGCCAGCATCAGCCCGGCACAGAGCCATACATAGGTGGCCGCACCGTGGCCGGGCAAGGCGCGCAACATCAGCAGCCAGAGGGCGGCGCTGGTGCCCAGCAAGCCGGCCAGCAAGACCTTGCGGTCGCCCAGGCGATCCGTCAGCACGCCCCAGGGTAACTCGCCCAGCGCCACGCCCAGGCTCAACAGGCCCAGCGCCAGGCCGAGCTGGCCGTTGCTGAGGTGGTAGTCGCTGCGCAAGACCACCGAGGTTACCGGGATACCGGAGAACACGGCCGAGAAGGCGGCATTGGCAGCCACGCCGGCGGCCAGCACCTTCCAGCGGTGGCGCCGGCCTGGGTGGGTGGCGGCAGTGATCGTGGCCAGGGTGGCGGGTTGTTCCATGACAGGCTCCAGGGATGATGAACCTGGGCAGTGTGCCGTGCACGATGATGGCTTGAATGCCATAATTCCGGCAATTCAAGCCATCCTGGTGAGCACACCATGACCCCTCGCGATACCGCCTTCCTGATCTTTGCCGATTGCAGCATGCTCGATTTCACCGGCCCGCTGTCGGCCTTCGATACGGCCAACCGGGTCTCCGGCAAGACGCTGTACCGGCTCAGCCTGCTGTCGGAACCGGGCGGGATGATCCGCAGCTCGGCCGGGGCCATGATCCAGACCGAGGCCATCGGCAATGCCAGTTTCGACACGCTGGTAGTGGCCGGCGGCGGTGCGCCGCGCGAGGGCCTGGTCTCGGACGCCCTGCGACGCTACATCGTGCGGGCCGCCGCGCGTTCGCGCCGCATCGCTGGCGTGTGTACCGGCGCCTTCGTGCTGGCCGCCGCCGGCCTGCTCGATGGCAAACGGGCTACCACCCACTGGCGCATGGCGGCCAAGCTGCAGAAGATGCATCCCAAGGTGAAGGTGGACAGCGACCGCATCTATTCGCGCGACGGCTCGGTGTGGACCTCGGCGGGGATCTCGGCCGGCATCGATCTGGCGCTGGCCCTGGTGGAGGACGATCACGGGGTCGAGCTGGCCCGAGCGGTGGCGCGCGAACTGGTGGTGTATCACCGCCGGCCTGGTGGGCAGTCGCAGTTCTCGGCGCTGCAGGAAATGGATGGCGGCTCCGAGCGCATCCGGCGCGCGCTCAGTTATGTGCGCGATCACCTGCACCAGGACCTGACGGTGGATGTGCTGGCCGAGGTGGCCTGCCTGAGCCGTCGCCAGTTCGATCGCGCCTTTGCGAGCGAGACCGGCCAGACCCCGGCCCGGGCAATCGAACAGATGCGCGCCGAGGCGGCACGCCTGCGCATCGAGGAATCAGGCGATAGTCTGGAGAGCATCGCCCGCGCCACCGGCTTTGGTGACGCCGAACGCATGCGGCGCGCCTGCATGCGCCTGTTCGGCCTGCCACCGCAGGCGATGCGCCGGCTGGCCCGGCATGAGCAGAACGATGAACAGGCGCACTAGCGCACCGTCAGGCGCAGGCGCGTGATTTCGGAGGGCGCCAGCAGGCGCTTGGGCGGGCCCCAGTAGCCGGTGCCGCGACTGACGTAGACCCACAGGCTTTCCAGGCGCTTCAAGCCTGCCACATAGGGCTGTTGCAGCGGCACGAAGAAATTCCAGGGGAAGAACTGGCCGCCATGGGTATGCCCCGACAATTGCAGGTCGAAGCCGGCCTGCGCGGCCAGCGTGGCCGTGCGCGGCTGGTGCGCCAGCAAAATGCGCGGCCCCTCGTCGGGGGCGTTGGCAATGGCTGCGTGCGGATCGCTGCGATGGGCCGGATCGAACTGGTGGGCGGTGTAGTCGGTGACCCCGGCCAGCACCAGGCCGGCGCCCTCGTGGCGCAGCACCACGTGCTCATTCATCAGGACCGTCAGGCCCAGGCGACGCACCTCGGCTATCCACTCATGGGCGTTGGAGTAGTACTCGTGGTTGCCGGTGACGAAATAGGCGCCATGGCGCGCGCGCAATTGCGCCAGCGGCGCGGTATGCGCGGCCAGCTGGCGTACGCTGCCATCGACCAGGTCGCCGGTGATGGCCACCACATCCGGTTGCAGGGCATTGACCTTGTCCACGATGGCTTGCAGGTAAGGCGCCTTGATGGTGGGGCCGACGTGGATGTCGCTGATCTGCACGATGGTAAAGCCCTCCAGCGGTGCCGGCAGGTCCTTGATGGGAACGCTGACATCGACCACCGCCGCCGTGCGGCGCGCATTGAGCAGGCCGATCACGGTGGCCGCCACCGTCAGGGCCAGCACCAGCCAGGCGGTCGAGGCCACCATCTCGTGTTGCTCGATGGCCGGCAGCGACAGCCAGGGCAGCGCCGCCAGGGCCAGCGCGCGCAGCAGCGTGAGCAGCAGGGCCGAGGAAAACGCCCCCATGGCCAGCATGCCGGCCCAGGCCAGGCGGTCGGACCAGGTTTCGGACAGGCCCTGCCGCTTCAGGTAGGGCGCCATCAGGGCCACCGGCATCAACAGCACCGACAGCAGCAGCACCAGGCCACCCGCGACGATGACGCCGGTGTGGGTGGACAGCGCCGGCAGCAGTTGCCAGCCTATCCAGGCGTGCAGGGCCGCCAGGAGGCCCAGGAAAACGACGACAGCAAAGTAACTACGGCGCATGAACAGCCTCTTGGAGGGAGATCGGGACGGGAGATCCGCAATATTGCCACGAAGAAAACAGATGGCGACGCTCTGGCGGCTTTTCAAGCAATTTCTCGGAAAAATGCCATAACTCCTTGTCAAAACAGGCCAAAAACCGGGAGTCAGCTCATCCTTATGCAGAAAAATTCCGCGCGGGGCATGCAGGAAGACGAACAGAGGAGGATAATATTGCTTCTATTCCCTGTTTTTAATTTGCGCGACCTTGGCGGCCATTGCCGCATCGATGAAGAGTCCATCGACCGGAGGCCGCGCCTGCATCATTGGAAGATCTATTTTGAGTTCAAGCAAAACCAAACGCTGGCATGGCAACGTCGAAGCGATCAAGGCCGAGTTCCTCAACGGCGTCATTACCCAGATGACCTCCTACGGCGACCGCGTCCATTTCAGCATGTTCGGTTCGGTGCAGAAGCCGCACTACGAAGTCATCAACAGCTTCGACAAGAAGATGGCCTTCGACGGCAACCATCACCTGCACCGCGCCGAGGAAACCGAGTTCGGTCCCGGCAACGTGACGCCGATCTTCACGCTCGACCAGATCAAGCGCATCGTCGCCACCGGCGGCAGCGGCACCCGCAGCACCCCGCGCGCAGCACGTGCGGCATCGGCCCGCAGCGCCAGCGGCAGCGCCCGTCCGACCACGGCGGCGGCACGCGCCCGCGAAGCCGTCGACAGCGAGAAGTACGCCTACTTCAAGGCCAATCGCCACATGCTGCCCGAGGAGATCAACCAGCACTCCGACGAGATCAGCAAGCTCATGCTCAACGGCCTGTCGGCTGAACAGGCCTTCGGCGAAGTCATCACCAAGTACTTCGACTAAGCGACCAAGCCCGCAGTGCCTGCCGGATGCGGCAATGACAAATGGCCGGAGTTCCACTCCGGCCATTTTTCCATCCGCGCTGGCCACGCTCGGGCAGCACGATCAGATCAATAGTACTCAGGCACGATCATCGTATCCGGTACCGGATGGCGCTCGTAGTCCTCATGGCGTTCGCGCTCGGGCAGGATCACCGGCGGATGCGGCACTTCGGCGTAGGGCATCTGCTGCAGCAGGTGCTGGATACAGTTCAGGCGGGCCTTCTTCTTGTCCACCGCCTGCACCACCCACCACGGCGCCTCGGGGATGTGGGTGCGCTCCAGCATCACTTCCTTGGCCTTGGTGTATTCCTCCCAGCGGCGGCGCGACTCCAGGTCCATGGGACTGAGCTTCCACTGCTTGAGCGGATCGTGGATGCGCGAGAGGAAGCGCAGGTGCTGCTCTTCATCGGTGATGGAGAACCAGTACTTGATGACCTGGATGCCGGCGCGCGTCAACATGCGCTCGAACTCGGGCACGGAGCGGAAGAATTCCTCGTACTGCTCGTCGGTGCAGAAGCCCATGACGCGCTCCACCCCGGCACGGTTGTACCAGCTGCGGTCGAACAGCACCATCTCGCCGGCCGCCGGCAGGTGCGACACGTAGCGCTGGAAATACCATTGCGTGCGTTCGCGGTCGTTGGGCGCCGGCAGTGCGGCCACCCGAGCCACGCGCGGATTGAGGCGCTGGGTGATGCGCTTGATGACGCCACCCTTGCCGGCCGCGTCGCGTCCCTCGAAGACGATCACCACCTTGTGGCCGGTCTTCACCACCCAATCCTGCAGCTTGACCAGCTCGCCCTGGAGGCGGAACAGCTCGCGGAAGTACAGGCGGCGATATTCCTTTTCCTCGTCGCCGTGGGCGCTGGAGATTTCACCGGTGACCGGGTCCACGGTACGGTCTTCCAGTTCCAGCTCCATCTCTTCGTCGTAGCTGTCGGCCAGTTCGCGGTGGACGCGCTTGATCAGTTCTTCCTTATCCATCATTTCCTCTTCTACAAGATAAAGTGGCGAACACGCACAGCTCTTCGCCGGAAAAGTGCGTGACAACATACCTGCCCATTGTGACCAAGACGTGACAGGACGATAACACTGCCGGGCCCGCAGGAAGACGCCTGCTCCATCCTGCGCCAAACAGGCTGGCGGCGCCTTGAACCAGGGCAGAACCGGCCCGGCAAAAATAGGCTATAGTCCCGGAAATGGATTGGGCATATACAGCATGACACTTACAGAACTCAAATACATAGTGGCCGTCGCGCGGGAAAAACACTTCGGCCATGCAGCAGAAGCCTGTTTCGTCGCACAGCCCACGCTGTCGGTGGCCATCAAGAAGCTGGA
>JAFAMT010000171.1 GCA_019233085.1 Herbaspirillum sp. | reverse complement strand
AGCGTAAAATAGAAGCATTCACAACCATCCTGCATCCCCTGATCGGCGGCAGCCACAAGCGACCGGCCCGAGTCATCGCGCATCGTCATCGTCTATGTCTGAACTCAAGTTCGATCTGCATTGCCACTCCAATGTCTCCGACGGCCTGCTGCCGCCCGAGCAGGTGGCCGCGCGCGCCAAGGCCAATGGCGTGGGTGTCTGGGCCCTGACCGATCACGATGAAGTGGGCGGCGTGGCACGGGCGCGTGAGGCCGCGCGTGCATTGGGGATGGTGCATGTGGGCGGGGTCGAGATCTCGGTAACCTGGGCTGGCCAGACAGTACACATCGTCGGCCTGCGCATCGATGAAAAGGATCGCACGCTGGTCGAGGGCCTGGAGGCGACCCGCAACGGCCGCGAGCGCCGCGCCCGCGAGATCGCCGACGAGCTGGAAAAGTCAGGCATCTGTGGCGCCTACGAAGGGGCGTTGAAGCATGTGGGCAATCCTGACCTGATCTCGCGTACCCACTTTGCCCGCTACATGGTCGAGTGCGGCCATTGCTGCGACACCAAGGAAGTCTTCGCCAAGTACCTGACCGAGGGCAAGCCGGGCTATGTACCGCACCGCTGGGCCACGCTGGCCGAGGCCGTGCAGTGGATCCGTGGCGCCGGCGGGGTGGCGGTGATCGCGCATCCGGGGCGCTACAAGTACACCCCGACGCAGTTCGGCGCCCTGTTCGACGAATTCAAGCAACTCGGTGGCGCGGCCATCGAGGTCAATACCGGCAGCCATACCCCGGAGCAGTACCAGGAATACGCCCAGGTGGCGCGCCGCTATGGCTTCCTGGCCTCGATGGGATCGGACTTCCACGGGCCGGGGGAGTCCCGTGTCGACCTGGGCGCGCTGCCGCCGCTGCCGACCGGGGTCAAGCCGGTCTGGCATGACTGGGGCCTGTAAGTCAAAGAACAAGAGGGAAGCACACCGCAATCGGCTGCCCACCCTTGATTTCCGGGGCAGGATTCCTATCTAATAACCACTTTCCCGATAGGAGTTTTCCCCATGAAACGCATCTTGCTGTTTATCGCGACCAATATCGCCGTGCTGGTCGTGATGAGCGTCATCTTGTCGCTGCTGGGCGTAGACCGCTTCCTGACCCGCTCCGGCCTGAACCTGCCGATGCTGCTGGTGTTCTCGCTGGTGGTCGGCTTCACCGGATCGATTATCTCCTTGCTGATGAGCAAGAGCATGGCCAAGTGGTCCACCGGTGCGCGCGTGATCGACACGCCCATGAACGGTACCGAGGCCTGGCTGTTGCAGACCGTCGGCAAGCTGGCCCAGCGCGCCGGCATCGGCATGCCCGAGGTGGCGGTCTATGAAGGCGATCCGAACGCCTTTGCCACCGGCGCATTCCGGGATTCGGCGCTGGTGGCGGTCTCCACCGGCCTCTTGCAGGGCATGACCCAGGACGAAGTGGAGGCCGTGCTGGGCCATGAGGTGGCGCACATCGCCAATGGCGACATGGTCACCATGACGCTGATCCAGGGCGTGGTGAATACCTTCGTGGTGTTCCTCTCGCGCGTGGTCGGTTTCTTCGTCGATTCGGCCCTGCGCCGCAACAGCGATGATTCCGGCCCCGGCATTGGTTATACCGTGACCGTGCTGGTCTGCCAGATCGTCTTCGGCATCGGTGCCTCGATGATCGTGGCCTGGTTCTCGCGTCACCGCGAGTTCCGTGCCGACGCCGGTTCGGCCCGGCTTCTGGGCGGGCCGCAGCCGATGATCAATGCGCTGGCGCGCCTGGGCGGTTTTACGCCGGAAAGCCTGCCGCAAGGCATGGCGGCGCTGGGCATCAGCGACAAGCCCGGCTTCATGGAGCTGTTCTCGACGCACCCGCCTCTGGAGCAGCGCATCGCCGCCCTGCGCGGCCAGCGCTAAGCCCGGCGGGCAGCGACAACGGCGGTGGCGACACCGCCGTTGTGCTTTTTACGAATTGGATTTGGAAACGGAAACCGCATCATGAGCCAGTTTTTCGAGATTCACCCCGACAACCCGCAGCTGCGCCTGATCAAGCAAGCCGCGCAGATCATCCACAAGGGCGGCCTGGTGGCCTTGCCCACCGACTCCTGTTATGCGCTGGTATGCCAGCTCGATAACAAGGATGCGGTGGAGCGCGTGCGTCGCATCCGCGGCGTGGACGACAAGCACCACCTGACCCTGCTGTGCCGCGACCTCTCCGAGATCGCCCAGTATGCCAAGGTCGACAACCGCCAGTACCGCCTGCTCAAGGCCGCCACCCCCGGTGCCTACACCTTCATCCTCGAAGCCACCAAGGAAGTGCCGCGACGCCTCTCGCATCCCTCGCGCAAGACCATCGGCCTGCGCGTGCCGGAAAACCGCATCGCCCACATGCTGCTGGAAGAACTGGGCCAGCCGCTCCTGGGCACCACGCTGATCCTGCCGGAAGACGAATTGCCGCTGACCAATGCCGACGACATCCGGAACCACCTCGAAAAGCAGATCGAGCTGGTCATCGACAGCGGTGCCTGTAGCCTGGAACCGACCACCGTCATCGACCTGAGCGATGATGACGAACCGGTACTGGTGCGCCAGGGCAGGGGGGATGCAAGCATCTTCGGTTTGCAAGCTGCCTGACTGTACCCATCTTCACCAACACGCCCAGGAAACCCGCGATTTCCGGGCGCCGTGTTGCTCCTCTGATAAAATCCCCGCCCATGAACGATCTCATCCAGACTGTCGCGGTCTACGCGCTGCCCGTGCTCTTCGCCATCACCCTGCACGAGGCCGCCCATGCCTATGCAGCCAAGTTCTTCGGTGACAACACTGCCTATTCGATGGGGCGCATGAGCCTCAATCCCATCAAGCACATCGATCCCTTCGGCACGGTGCTCATCCCGGTCCTGCTGTACTTCGCCACGGGTGGTGCCTTCCTGTTCGGCTATGCCAAGCCGGTGCCGATCAATTTCGGCCAATTGCGCAAGCCCAAGCGTGACATGGCCTGGGTGTCGCTGGCCGGACCGGGCGCCAATTTCATCATGGCCCTGCTGTGGACGCTGGTGATCTATGCCCTGGCCTTGGGCCGCGTCCAGGAGGAATTCTTCATGCTCATGGCCAAGGCGGGCGTGCTGACCAATCTTGTCATGTTCGCCTTCAACCTGTTCCCGATTCCGCCACTGGACGGCGGCCGTATTCTCATCAGCTTGTTGCCGCACAAATATGCGTATAAATTTGCCCAGATCGAGCCCTATGGCTTCTTCATCGTCATGGCGCTGGTGCTGCTCAAGGTGATCTACACCTGGTGGATGGCGCCGGTGATGTATCTCGCCAGTGAGCTGCTGCAACTGATTACCTTTCCGATCACCTTGCTGTTCCACTGAGGAAAGACCGCACGGTGACATCTCGACCCTCTACAAGAAAAGCCTACCGCCATGTATCCTGACCGCGTCGTCTCCGGCATGCGCCCCACGGGCGCGCTGCACCTGGGCCACTACCACGGGGCCCTGAAGAACTGGGTCAAGCTGCAATCCGAATTGCCCTGCCTGTTCTTCGTGGCCGACTGGCATGCCCTGACGACCCACTACGACGACCCCTCCGTCATCGAGACCAGCACCTGGGAAATGGTAATCGACTGGCTGGCCTCGGGCGTCGATCCCTCGCAATCGACCCTGTTCATCCAGTCGCGCGTGCCCGAGCATGCGGAACTGCACCTGCTCCTGTCGATGGCCACGCCGCTGGGCTGGCTGGAGCGCGTGCCCACCTACAAGGACCAACAGGAAAAGCTCTCCGACCGCGACCTGGCCACCTACGGTTTCCTCGGCTACCCGCTCCTGCAGGCGGCCGACGTGCTGATCTACCGCGCCAGCCAGGTGCCGGTGGGCGAAGACCAGGTGCCGCACATCGAGATCATGCGCGAGATCGCGCGCCGCTTTAACCACCTCTACGGCAAGGAAAAGGGCTTCGAGGAAAAGGCCCTGGCCGCCACCAAGAAGCTGGGCAGCAAGCGCGCCAAGCTGTACCTGGAGCTGCGCACGCAATTCCAGGAAAAGGGCGACGAAGAAGCCCTGGAGCAGGCCAAGGCCATGCTCGACGATGCCCAGAACCTGTCGATGATCGACCGCGAGCGCCTGTTCGGCTACCTGGAAGGCAGCCGCAAGCTGATCCTGACCGAGCCGCAGGCCATGCTGACCGAAGCTTCCCGCCTGCCTGGCCTGGACGGCGCCAAGATGTCCAAGAGCTACGGCAATGCCATCGCCCTGCGCGAAGACAAGGAAACGGTCACCAAGAAGATCAAGACCATGCCCACCGACCCGCAGCGCGTGCGCCGCAGCGATGCCGGTGACCCGGAGAAGTGCCCGGTATGGCAATTCCACCAGGTATATTCGACACTGGAGGTGAAGGAATGGGCCGCCAAGGGCTGCCGCTCGGCCGGCATTGGTTGCCTGGAATGCAAGCAGCCGGTGATCGATGCCATCTTGCAAGAACAGCAACCGATGCTGGAGCGAGCCCAGCCCTACCTGGACGATCCCTCGCTGGTACGCGCCATCGTCGCCGATGGCTGCGAGAAGGCCCGCAAGCTGGCCCAGGAGACCATGCGCGACGTGCGCGAAGCCATGGGACTGGGCTATTGAGTCGATGCGGGGAGGGCGGCATGCCGGATGGCGCCGCCCCGAGGCCGTTTTTTTACTGTCGCTTGCATCTGTATGCGCGGCAAATTGACCGGTTGAGGCAGGTATCCGCTACAATCCCTCCTTTATCTTGAACCATCACCTAAAGCACGCACACCATGATCAAGGGTAGCATTGTTGCAATCGTCACTCCCATGCATCCGGACGGCAGCCTCGACTTCGACGGCCTGCGCAAGCTGATCGACTGGCATATCGCCGAGGGAACCGACAGCATCGTCATCGTCGGCACCACCGGCGAATCGCCCACCGTCTCGATGGAAGAGCACTGCGAACTGATCAAGGTCGCAGTCGAGCACACGGCCAAGCGCATCCCCATCATCGCCGGTACCGGTGGCAACTCCACCGCCGAGGCGATCGAGCTGACCGAGTTCGCCAAGAAGATCGGCGCCGACGCGTCGCTGCAGGTGGTGCCGTACTACAACCGTCCGACCCAGGAAGGCATGTACCTGCACTTCAAGACCATCGCCGAAGCGGTGGATCTGCCGGTGATCCTGTACAACGTGCCCGGCCGTACGGTCGCCGACATGAGCAACGAGACCATCCTGCGCCTGGCGCAGGTCAAGGGCATCGTCGGCGTCAAGGATGCCACCGGCAACATCGCCCGCGGCACCGACCTGATCCGCCTGGCGCCCAAGAGCTTCGCCATCTATTCGGGCGACGACGCCACGGCCATCGCCCTGATGCTGTATGGTGGCGCCGGCAACATCTCGGTCACCGCCAACGTCGCCCCGCGCGACATGCACGAACTGTGCGTGGCCGCCATGAGCGGCAACATCGCCCGTGCCGTCGAACTGAACAACAAGCTGCTGCCGCTGCACAACAAGCTCTTCGTCGAACCCAATCCGGTGCCGCTGAAGTGGGCCATGCAGGAAATGGGTCTGATCCCGTCGGGCATGCGCCTGCCGCTGGCGCCGCTGGGGGCGGCCTTCCACGACACCGTGCGCGCGGCCTTGCGCGAGTCGGGTGTATTAAAATAACGGACTTGGCCACCTTGGCGCAGGTCTCCTGAAATTCGATCCCGCTTTCAATAGTAACGATATGACTAATAGCAAGAACGTTCGTCCGGCAGTTCGCTCCGCGTACACTCTTACCCAACGCAGCATCGTCGTCGCAATGGCGCTGGCCGGCCTGGCAGGATGCTCGTCCATCGGCAACATGCTCGAAGGCGACCGTATCGATTACAAGAGCGCGGAAAAGGCCCGTGGCCCGCGCCTGGAAGTGCCGCCCGACCTGACCCAGCTGCAGCGCGACAACCGCTACGCCATCCCTGAAGCCAACAAGGGCGTGGCCACCGCTTCGGGCTACCAGCTGGAGCAGCAGACCAAGCCGACCACCGACGTGACCGCAGTCGCGCCTGTGACCAAGGGCGACGAGATCCGTATCGAGCGCGATGGCTCGCAGCGCTGGCTGGTGGTCAAGCAGACCCCCGAGGTGCTGTGGCCGCAGATCAAGGACTTCTGGCAGGACAGCGGTTTCCTGATCAACATCGAGTCGCCCGACACCGGCGTGATGGAAACCGACTGGGCCGAGAACCGCGCCAAGATTCCGCAGGACTTCATCCGCAACACCCTGGGCAAGGTCTTCGACTCCCTCTATTCGACCGGCGAGCGTGACAAGTTCCGCACCCGCCTGGAACGCGGCCCCAACGGCACCACCGAGATCTTCATCAGCCACCGTGGCGCCGAGGAAGTGCTGACCGGTACGGCCAAGGAAACCTCGGTGTGGACCGCGCGTCCCTCCGATCCGGGCCTGGAGGCTGAATTCCTGTCGCGCCTGATGGTGCGCCTGGGTGCCGAGGAAACCAAGGCCAAGGCAGCCGTGGCCAATGCGCCGTCGCTGCAGGCCCGCTCGCGCCTGCAGAAGACTGCTGCCGGCTCCAGCGTACAGGTGGATGAAGGCTTCGACCGCGCATGGCGTCGTGTCGGCCTGGCACTGGATCGCGTGGGCTTCACCGTGGAAGACCGTGACCGCAACCAGGGCATCTACTACGTGCGCTACGTGGACCAGAACCAGGACGCCAAGGACAAGAAGGACGATGGCTTCTTCTCGCGTATCTTCAGCTCCAAGGACAAGGACAAGAAGGCAGCCAAGTACCGTATCGTGGTCAAGGGTGCCGGTAGCGACAGCAGCAATATCGTGGTGCAGAACGGCGAGGGTGGCGCAGATACCAGCGGTATCTCCGACAAGATCCTCGGCTTGCTCAACGATCAACTGAAGTAAGAAAGTACCGGGGCTCAGATGAAGTTCGCGAGCCTCGGTAGCGGCAGCGACGGCAACGCGCTGCTGATCTCGGCCGCGGCCGGCGCACAGAGTCCCTCCTCGGGGACCACCGTGATGCTGGACTGCGGCTTTACTTTGCGCGAAGCAGAAAAGCGCATGCTGCGCCTGGGGCTGGATCCCTCCGATGTGTCTGCCATCGTGGTCACCCACGAGCACTCTGATCACGTCAGTGGCGTCTTCAAGTTTGCGCGGCGCTACCGCATCCCGGTCTGGCTCAGTTATGGCACCTGGCAGGCAGTGGCCGAACAGGCTGCCGATGTGGATGTCCATTTCTGCACCGATGGCCAGAAGCTCGCCATTGGCGATCTCGAACTCTCCCCCTACACCGTCCCCCACGATGCCCGCGAGCCCATCCAGTATGTGGCCGGCGATGGTGATCGTCGCCTCGGTGTGCTCACCGATGCCGGCCAGCCCACTGCACACCTGGTGCAGGCGCTGGGGGCATGCGACGCCTTGCTGCTGGAGTGCAATCACGATCGCGAGATGCTGGAGCGTTCACCTTATCCGGCCTTCCTCAAGCGCCGCATCGGTGGTGACTACGGCCACCTGGCCAACGATGCCAGTGCCGAGATCCTGCGTTTGCTCGACCGTAGCCGCCTCAAACGCGTCGTCGGCGCTCATCTCAGCCAGCAGAACAATACGCCCGAACTGGCCCGCGCCGCGCTCGAAAGCGTCCTCGGTGTGGACTTTGAAGGAATCGGCATTGCCTGCCAGGCCGAGGGCTTCGGCTGGCTGGACGTGTAAAGAAAACGCGAGCTGGTCAGCACTCTGTCAGTCTTGGGTGCGCTGCGTCAGAAACAATTTGTTTCTCTTTTTGTTTCTCTTTCCCAGATTGTTTTGCAGGACTCGCCTCCTTCATGATGCCGAATCATGCAGGCGCGTAGCGGCGTGTCAGTCCATTGTCAGGGGAGGGGTATTGGCGCTGCTGTTTCGAGGCCGTGGCGGCCCGATTCAAGGCCTTGGCGGGGGTGTCAGCAGAACGTCAGTGGCAGCATGGCCTGTATCGAAAATCGCAGGCGAAAAAAAACCGGCCCGAAGACCGGTTTTTGAAAATAATCCGAAGATTACTTGGCCGGAGCGGCTTCAGCCGGCTTGGCAGCGTCAGCAGCCGGAGCAGCAGCGTCAGCAGGCTTGGCAGCGTCAGCGGCCGGAGCAGCAGCGTCAGCCGGCTTGGCGGCGTCAGCAGCAGGAGCGGCGTCAGCCGGCTTTGCGTCAGCAGCGGGAGCAGCAGCAGGAGCTTCAGCAGCAGGTGCCGGAGCAGCAGCCGGTTCTTCCTTCTTGCCGCAAGCAGCCAGGGCGATAGCCAACAACGAAGCGATCAACAGAGTCTTTTTCATGAATATTCCTTCAGTATTAAAAATTGTGCGATGAATAATTACCGGTAATTATCGCTCTACAGGAGGCTTCCGCCGTTGGCTAGACCTCACGGTCGGGCTTCGGTTCTTGCTTCTTTTTTGCTGCCGAAACATCACCGGACAACGAAAACTTTCCAGCCCATCATTATAGCTATTTTTTTCCGAAATCACACCGCAATCGAACTTTTTCGTAAGAATTTGTAAGTTCTTACAATTAAGTCAATAGGTCCGAAAGGCCTGTGTTCATGCAGGTTTCCGGACTTTTTTAAAGTGGTTTCGAGAAGCTTCTTCATTAAATTCGAGGTGTTCTCAAATAAATTCGAGCCAGCCACTTTCATGCCACTGATGGAGGGCTTCCAGCAGGTCTTCCGAGGCCAGGTCGAAGTCGGTTTTATCCAGTGTGCGCTGGTCGGCCAGGCGGGCCAGGATGGCCTTGTCCTGGCGACCTACCTGGAACGATTCGCCATTGATGAACACGTGCGAGCCGCGATACAGCATGCGCGTCTTGCGATGCAGCGCCAGGCCCCGTTTCTTGGCCCCCTGGAAAAAGCGAGCAAAGGAGAGTTCCTGAGCTGGCGGCTCGAAGAAGACGCTGGGCTTGGGCTCCGACAGGTGCTGCCCGAGGAAGATGGTGATGTCGTCGTCGGTGAAGCGGATCTTGTTGAGCTCGTCGCGTACGCGCTTGATCATGTCGAGCTGCAATTCGGCGGGTTTGGCGCTGGTCTTCAGATCAGGATCGGCATACCGACCGGGCAGGTCGATGGTGTCCATCATGAATTCGAGGAAGGACTCGCCCAGTTCCTGGAAGGCCGGCGCGCGGAAACCGACCGAATAGGTCATGCATTCGCCCACGGCCACGCCGTCATGGGCGTAGTGCGGCGGCAGGTAGAGCATGTCGCCGGGTTCCAGGATGTATTCTTCCTCGGCCTGGAAGTGGCTGAGGATCTTCAACGGCAGGCCTTCCTGCAGGCTCAGGTCTTCCTGGGCGCTGATGCGCCAGCGGCGCTGGCCATGGGCTTGCAGCAGGAACACGTCATAGGAATCGAAGTGCGGGCCGACGCCGCCACCATCGGTGGCGTAGCTGATCATCAGGTCGTCCAGGCGGGCGTCAGGCACGAAGCGGAATTGGCGCAGCAGCGCATCGGCTTGCGGGTGGTGCAGGTTCACGCCTTGTACCAGCAGGGTCCAGGCCTTCTGCTTGAGGCTGGGCAACTTGTTGATGGGGCCGTGTTGCATGTCCCAGCCATCTTCACGATGAGTGATCAGGCGCGACTCGACATCGTCGCGGCGGGCCAGATCGAACAGTTCCTGGCGCGGCAACGGCGCCTGGAAGCCAGGGATGGCGCCACGGATGAGCAGGGGTTTCTTGTGCCAGTAATCACGCAGGAATTGGGCGGGCGTGAGACCGCCGAGCAGGTCGAGTTTG
>JAFAMT010000159.1 GCA_019233085.1 Herbaspirillum sp. | reverse complement strand
GGCGAGGGCTTCGAGATCATCTCCGGCGGCAACTTCCACGGCCAGTACCTGGCGCAGGCGATGGACTTGCTGGCCATGGCCATCACCGACCTGGGCAGCATCTGCGAGCGCCGCATCGCCCGCCTGATCGACCCGACCCTGTCGTGGGGTTTGCCGCGCAACCTGATGAGCGGCATCCGCGGTGTCAACACCGGCTATCCGGTGGTGCAATGTTCGATGAGTTCGCTGGTGATGGAAAACCGCACCCTGTGCATGCCCGGCAGCGTGGACAGCATTCCGTCCAAGGGCAATAGCGAAGACCATGTCTCCAACTCGACCTGGTGCGCGCGCAAGGCCATGACGGTGGTGCAGAACACGCAATACATCGTCGGCGTGGAAATGCTGCTGGCGGCGCAGGCACTGACCATGACCGAGGACTTGCTCAAGGGCTTCAAGTTGGGCCAGGGTACGCAGGCCGCTTATGCGGAAATCCGTCGCCAGATTCCGGCTTGCCTGGATGGAGATCGCTGGTTCCATGATGACGTGCGCGCCGCGCAAGACTTCGTCGTCAGCGGATCGGTGCGTGATGCGGTGATTGCGGCGATCGGGCGCTTTGTCTGATTACGCTGATCTGAGGTGGTAGTGAAAAGGCCGTCCGGTGTCATGCCGGACGGCCTTGGTATTTTTGTAAGACAAATAATATAAAAAGTTAGACTTCCGCCCACTGCCGCAACAGGTTGTGATAGTGCCCGGTCAATCCCAGCACCTCCTCGGTATCGCCGATCTTCTCGCGCAGGCTGTAGATGTTGCGGTCCAGCTCGAAGAGCATGCTGCGCTTCCAGTCGTCACGGATCATGCTTTGCGTCCAGAAGAAGGAGCACACGCGCGCGCCGCCGGTGACCGGTTCGACCCGGTGCAGGCTGGTGGACGGGTAGACGATCAGGTCGCCGGCCGGCAGCTTGACCTCATGTGTGCCGTAGGTATCGACCACCACCAGCTCACCGCCCTCGTATTCCTCGGGGTCCGACAGGAACAGCGTGGACGATACATCGGTGCGGATGCTGCCCGCGCCATTGGGCAGGTTGCGTACCGAGCCATCCACATGCAGGCCGTAGTGCTCACCGCCTTCGTAGCTGTTGAAGAGCGGTGGCATGGTCTTCCTGGGCAGGGCGGCGGCGAAGAACAGGGGATTCTTGCGCAGCGCCTCCAGGATGATCTCGCCCAGCTGGAAGCCCAGCGGCGAATGCTCCGGCAATTGCCGGTTACGCTTGACCCGGGCGCCCTGGTCGCCCACGGTGGCGCGCCCATCCACCCAGTCGCTGCGTGCCAGTTCGGCGCGGATGTGACGGACTTGCTCGGTGGTGAGGACCTCGGGGATGTGCAGCATCATGATGGAATTCTCCTGTTGCGAATGAAAAAGCCCCTCCGGTAAGGAGGGGCCGTCAAGTCTGGCAGTTCCTTGGCTGGATCCGGCCGGCCACGCCATTCTGGACAAGGCCGGCGTCATCCGGGCTGAGGCAGATCAAGCCATCGCCATGCGCAGGATCAGAACTTGAAGTTGGCCGTCAATGCCACCGTACGTGGTGTGCCCGGGGTGTAACGATAGCCGCTCTTGTTGATGGCCGCTACGTAGTCCTTGTCGAAAATATTGTACAGATTCAACTGCAGGTCCACGTTCTTGTTGACCACGTAACCGACCATGCCATCGAAGACCCAGTAGGCATTGGCATACTTGGGCGTGCCGACCGCACCGTCGGTGCCACGCAGCAGCGAGCTCACGTAACGCGCGCCGCCACCCACGGTAAAGCCTTGCGGCAGGCGGTAGGTGGCCCAGGAGGTGAAGGCCTGCTTGGGCGTATAGGCCAGGTTGTTTTCGCCGGAGGCGGTGGCGATGGCACCGCTGTCGACCTTGGTCTTCATGTAGGTGTAGCCGGCCGTCAGCGAGAGATTGCTGGTGACGTCACCGGTGACGCCCAGTTCTATCCCCTGCACGGTCTTCTTGCCGGTCTGGAAGTACTGGCCGGACGTGGCATCAAGCTCGACCTCATTGTTGACCTCGGTGCGGAACAGGGCGGCGGTAACGGCCAGTTTCTTGTCGAGCAGGTCCCACTTGGTGCCCAGCTCCGAGGTCTTGGTCTTCTGCGGCACGTAGTTGGTGTTGGCGGCGCTGTTGGCCGACGCGCTCAGCGCGAAGTTGGCGCCGCCCGGCGGTTGCTGGGAGGTGGCGTACAAGGCATAGATGCTGCTGTAGCTGGTGGGCTTGTAGATGGCGGCCAGCTTCCAGTTGAACAGGTTGCCCGAGGTCGACAGGTTGGTGATGGTGCCGGCGGCGTTCGAATAATAAGTGGTGCGGTAGTGGTCTTCGCGGATGCCGCCATTGAGGGACCACTGCTCGTTGAACTTGAGGGTATCGAACAGGTAGGCCGATACCGTATCTGTCTTGCCATCGTTGTAACCGGTGGCCGTTATCGTATAGGTCTTGGGATCGTTCGGATTGGGGTTGTACAGGTTGGCCGCCGGGAACGTGCTGCCACGCGTGAAGGACAGGGCGTGCTGCTTTTCCTGGGTGAACTCGACGCCACCGACCAGGGTATGCTTGAGGCTGCCGGTCTGCAGGTCGGCCGTGATATTGGTCTGGTTGGTGATGATCTCGTTGCTCTGGTCCTTGCGGGTCGGGAGGGAGCGCGAGATCGTCCAGCCGGACGGATTGCTGGCCGAGGGCGTGACCAGGTTGGCCGCTGATCCCATGAAGGAGGTCAGCAGGTAATCCTGGCTGGTCTTGGCGTAGCGGGTGGTGTTCTGCAGTTTTACGTCGGGCGAGAAATCATGCTCCACACGCGCGGTGAACATGTCGGAGGTGACCTTGTCGTAATCCCCGGAGAGCCCATAGTAATTGGCCGAATTGACCCGCGCCGCCGAGCTCAGATAGCTGCGCGCATCCGGCGCGGTATAGCCGGGCAGGCCGATGGTGGGCACGCCGCCATCGGGCACATTGTCCTGGTCGATATGGACGTAGTTCAGGAACACCCGGGTCGGGCTGTTCAGGCCGAAGGCCAGCGAGGGCGCGATGCCGGTGCGGTCGTTCTTGACTTCGTGGCGGCCGGGCACGCCGCTGTCCTGCTTCATCAGGTTCAGGCGCAGGGCGATGCCACGGTCTTCGTCCAAGACCTTGTTCCAGTCGGCGGTGGCGCGCTTCTGGTTCCAGCTGCCATAGGTGGCCGAGGCGTTGAAGAAGTTGCTCATCTCGGCCTGCTTGGTCACCAGGTTGATCGAGCCGGTGGGCGAGCCGCGACCGTTGTCGGTGCCGGCCGGGCCCTTGAGGACTTCGACCTGCTGGATGTTGAACATGTCGCGCGAGATCGAGCCGAGGTCGCGCACGTTATCCACGAAGATCGCGCTGGAGGCGTCGAAGCCACGCATGTAGATGGCGTCGCCGGTGCTGGTGTTGCCGTTCTCGCCGAGATAGAAGGTGCCCACGCCGGGGCTGTTGCGCAGGGCCTCGGTGAGGGTAGTGGCGCCTTGCTGGTCGATCAGCTGCTTCTTGATCACCGTCAGCGTCTGCGGCGTATCCACCAGCGGCTGGCTGTATTTGGGGGAGGAGGCTTTGTCGGCCTTGTAATCCGATTCCTGGGTGGCGGTGACTTCGACCTTGGGCAAGGTGCTGCCGTTAGCCTGGGCATGCGCAGCGGCCGGTAGCAGCAAGGCGCCGGCAACGGCGAGGTGGGTAGCGGTCAGTGAAGGCATGCGCGTTGACGGCGCGTGCTTGCAGCTTTTGATGTAGCTCATGACAAGGGTCCGAGAGAAGGTGTTGATGTTCTCCTGGCTGGCTTGAGCAACGTGGTAGGCAGCGGTCGCAGCGGACCGGGCCGTCATCGTGAGGGTGGCTGGCGGATTTCTGGTTTTGTATCCTGGATGCGTTGAAGTGTTGCTTATTGATACAGGATTTTACAATTATAAACAACATTCAATAAAAATGATTCTCATTATTGAAAAAATCTCCTGACCATTCCTGCACCGCATTCGCATCGGCCCGTGCATGCGGTGCGAGGTCATATCGCGGGCAGCCTCTAGGCCGCCGTTGCCAGTGTGGCATGCGTGACATGCGTGGCCGCCATGCGATGGAAGCGCCGGTCGAAATAGGCCAGGCCGTCCTCCGTCGATTGCCCCAGGCGGAGATGCCGGATCTCCACGAAGAACACGCCATGGGTGCCGGCCTGTTGTTGCAGCACGATGTCGCCCTCCAGGACCGCCAGCGCATCGGGCAGGGTGGGTTGGCCGTGCGCGCCGGTTTCCCATTGCACCTGTTCCATGCGTTCGGCCGGTGCGAGGCCGGTCATGCCGGCGACCCGGCGCGCTAGCTCCTCGTGATGCGCGGCCAGGACATTGACGCACAGCCGGCCATTGGCCACCAGGATGGCATGGGCCGCGCTTTTCTGGTTGATGCACACCAGCAGCGTGGCCGGTTCGTCCGAGACTGAACTGACGGCGCTGACCGTGATGGCCGCCCGGCCCGCAGGGCCATCGGTGGTGACGATGTTGACCGCCGCCGACAGGCGCGCCATGGCATCGCGAAATTCTGTTTTCATGTCAGGTGCTTCCAAAAAAGAGATGACATCGGGCGCCGCGCGCCGTTATCCTTTGCGCAAATTGGCGCCGGGAAGGCGGATGTCGATCAGCAGGAGAGAGGGCGGACGCATCGCGCCTACGCATGCGTCCTGGGATGAACAATAGACCGTGAGCAAATCATGGGTCAAATGATTGTCTGGAATGTCGCGCATGAAGCAAATGAATATCGCCGCCGTGGACCTGAACCTGCTCAAGACCTTCATCGTCATCTGGGAGTTGCGCAGCCTCACCGCCGCCGCCGATCGCCTGCACCTGACCCAGCCCGCGGTCAGCCACGCCCTGCGCCGCCTGCGCGAGATGTTCGACGATCCGCTCTTCGTGCGCAGCACCTCCACCATGCTGCCCACCGAAACCGCCATCCGCCTGCATGAGCCGATTTCGCGCGCGCTGGGCATCATCCATGACGCCTTGCATACGCAGGCGCAATTCGATCCGGCCACGGCCACGCGTACCTTCCGCCTGGTGATGTCGGACATGTCCTGCAGCCACGTGCTGCCGTTGCTGATGGAAGAGCTGGCCCACGCTGCGCCGCATGTCTCCATCGAGGTGCAGCAGATGTCCATGGACAACCTGGGCGCGGCCATGCGCAATGGCGATATCGACCTGGCCTTCGGCTACCTGCCGGGCTTGCCCGAGGATTGCCAGAGCCATCTGGTGCTCTACGACGACTACATCTGCATGCTGCGCCGGGAGCATCCGCTGGCGACCGCGCCGCTGACGCTGGAAACCTTGCTGCAGCTGCGCTACGTCTACACCGCCACCAATACCACCGGTCACCAGCTGGCCGAGGATGTGTTGCGCAATGCCGGCGTCAAGCGCGATGTCGCCCTGCGCATGCCGCACTTCACGGTGGCGCCGCAGATCGTGCGCTTCACCGACCTGGCCCTGTTCCTGCCGCGCAGCATCGCCGAGCGCCACAACCTCGACCATGCCTTCGTGCTGCTGGACCTGCCGCTGGAGATGCCGCGCATTCCGGTGAGCATCTACACGCATACGCGCTTCTCCTCCGACTCCGGCATCCAGTGGCTGCGCAGCCTGCTCATCGAGATGTTCGGGCGCGAGGAGATCCAGACTTAGAACGCGGCCTCGGCCTCAGCCCCGGCCTCGGCCTCAGCCCCGGCCTTGGCCGCCATCAGGATGACTGCCACGGATCGGCGCGATAAGGACGGCTGATTTGACCCTTGCGCCGGTGGCGCCGACACTGTCGGCTGGACTCATTCTTGTTGCCCCGTGCGCGCCATCACCTACCATCAATACGGACCGCCGTCCGTGCTGCATCTCACCGAGATCGACGAAGCCCCGCTATCGCCCGGCCATGTGCGGGTGGCCATGCAGGCCGCCGGCGTGGCCCCGGTCGACGCCAAGCTGCGTGCAGGACTGCTGCAGCACCAGGTGCCGATCAGCCTGCCCAAGGTACCGGGCCGTGACGGCGCCGGCATCGTCACGGCGATTGGTGAAGGCGTGGACGGGCTGCGGATCGGGGATGCCGTCTGCGTGATGCCAGCCATGCTCGCGCGCGGCACCACGCTGGCGGTGGCCGTGCTGCCGCAACAGCAGATCGTGCACAAGCCCGCCGGCCTGGACATGCAGGAGGCGGCGGCCCTGCTGCAACCGGGGGCCAGCGCATGGATTCCGTTGATGCGCACGGCGCCGATAAAAGCGGGCATGAAGATATTGATCCACGCCGGCTCGGGCGCGGTGGGCAGCCTGATGGTGCAGCTGGCACGTCATCTTGGCGCCGAGGTGACGGTCACCTGCCGTCATGCCAATGTCGATTACGTGGCCGGCCTGGGCGCTGACCGGGTCATCGCCTACGACCGCGAGGATTTTTCCACGCTGCGCGACCAGGATGTGGTCTTCGATCCGGTCGGTGGTGCCACGCATGAGCGCTCTTATGCGGTACTGCGTCCGGGTGGTCATCTGGTCTGGCTGGTGGCGGCACCCATCCGCGATCGCGGGGCCGAGTTCGGCGTGACGGTCACGCGCGCCATGATCACGGAAGACCGGGACATCTTGCAACACATCGTCGACCTGGCCAGCGCGGGTGTGTGGCGACCGTCGGTGAGCCGGGTGTTGCCGATGGCAGAGATCGCCCGCGCGCACGAGCTGCTGGAGCAGGGCGCCGTCACGCGCGGCAGGCTGGTGCTGGACATCGCCTGACGGTCTCATGCAGCTGGTGCTGAAAGCAGGCACAATGGCGCCTCGTCCTGCCATCCGCTCACCCTTGCCGCCAGCGAAAAGCCATGTCCATAGCCCACACCGGTGATACCCCCTACTACGCCGTGATCTTTACCTCCCTGCGCACTGCCGGCGACGACGGCTATGGCGACATGGCCGAGGCCATGGTGGAGGCGGCCTCAAGGCAACCGGGATTCCTGGGGGTGGAGTCGGCGCGGGAAGAGGTCGGCATCACCGTCTCCTATTGGCAGAGCCTGGAAGCGATTGCCGCCTGGAAGCGCGACATTGACCACCTGCACGCCCAGCGACTGGGCCGCGAGAAGTGGTACCAGGCCTACAAGACCCGTATCTGCAAGGTTGAGCGCGACTACGATTTCTCGCGGGATTGAACCGGCGCGACGACCTCAGGCGATGCCATCGATGAAGCTGATGATCGCCTCCGAGAACTGCTCCGGCAACTGGTCCGGCATGGGTACCATGCCCTGCGCCAGCGTCACCAGGCG
>JAFAMT010000438.1 GCA_019233085.1 Herbaspirillum sp. | reverse complement strand
GCTGACCTGCTGCAATCGGTCAAGAGCAGCGGCACCCTGAAGGTGGCGCTGGAAGGCAACTATCCGCCGTTCAACTTCAAGGACGCCAAGACGGGCGAGCTGACCGGTTTTGAAGTCGACGTGGCCAAGCTGCTGGCGGCCAAGCTGGGCGTCAAGCCAGTCTTCACCACCACCGAGTGGAGCGGCATCCTGGCCGGCCTGGGCGCGGGCAAGTATGACGTCATCATCAACCAGGTCGGTATTACCGACGAGCGCCAGAAGGCCTTCGATTTCTCCGAGCCCTACACCCTCTCCAGCGCCCAGCTGATCGTGCGCAAGGATGAGACCCGCCAGTTCAAGACCCTGGACGACCTCAAGGGCAAGAAGCTCGGCCTGGGCCAGGGCACCAACTTCGAACAGAAGGCCAAGGCCGTGGCGGGCATCGATGTGCGCACCTATCCGGGTTCGCCGGAATACCTGGCTGACCTCTCGGCCGGTCGCATCGACGCTGCCCTGAACGACAGCTTGCTGGTAGGCTACATTCTGAAGTCCACCAATCTGCCGTTGAAGGCGGGCAGCCCGGTGGGTACCGTCGACACGATCGGCATTCCCTTCCGCAAGGGCAACCCGGAATTCAAGGCGGCACTGAACAAGGCGCTGGCCGAGATCAAGGCTGATGGCAGCTTCAAGGCCGCCTCCGAGAAGTGGTTTGGCATTGACGTGAGCCAGCCGCCGAAAGCACAATAAGGCGCGCTTGCCGTTGCGCTCCACCCCGCCCGATTCCCATCGGGCGGACCGACTTATCCCCGCATCGCGGGGATAATTTTTTATATCGAATGCTTATGGAAATCCTGGAACTGCTGCAGCAAGCCGCCCCGACCCTGGCCAAGGGCGTTGGCTACACCCTGCTGTTTGCGCTGGCTTCGATGGTGGGTGGCCTGGTGCTGGGATTCGCGCTGGCGGTGGCCCGCATCGTGCCATGGCGCCCCATCCATTGGCCGGCCGCCGTGTATGTCAGCATGATGCGTGGCACGCCCCTGCTGGTGCAGATCTTCGTGGTGTATTACGGCTTGCCGGGCCTGGGTATCGAATTCTCGCCGCTGACGGCCGGCGTGCTCACGCTGAGCCTCAATGCCGGCGCCTACCTGTCCGAAAGCCTGCGCGGCGCCATCCTGGGCGTGACCCGGGGCCAGTGGAATGCCGCCTACAGCATCGGCCTTACCTACTTCCAGACGCTGCGCCATGTCATCGTGCCGCAGGCCGTGCGCATTGCCGTACCCTCGATGAGCAATACCCTCATCAGCCTGATCAAGGACACCTCGCTGGTCTCGGTCATCACGGTGACCGAACTGATGCTGGCGACCAAGGAAGTGATCGCCGTCACTTTCCGCCCGTTGCCGCTGTATGTGGCGGCGGCCGGCATCTACTGGATGCTCAGCCTGTGCTTCGAAGCCTTGCAGCACCGGCTGGAAAAGAAGCTGGGGCGGGCACATCAGGTCTGAGGTCTGATCCCTGAGGAGCGGCGCAGTCGTGACTCCTCCCGAAAAACGAAGAAGCCCGGGTGCATCATGCATCCGGGCTTGCCTGTTTTTGTCTGGCCGAGGGCCGGGACGGGAATTTTCAGGTGGGTATGGCGTCAACGCTTGACGCGGTAGATGTCCTGGCCGACCTCATTGATCTGGCGCCGTAGTTCGCGCCGTTCATCGGCGCTGAGCTTGCCGTTGCGGCGCTGCTCCTGGTCGCTGGCCATCTGGCTGCGCTGGTCCTGGCCGTTGAACTCGCCGCCGTGGGACCTGAAGTCGCCGCCCGGCTGGCCAGGCATCGCTCGACCACCCTGCGGAGGGCCCGCCAACGCGGAGCCCACGCCGAGCGCCAGCATCGCGACCAGACATAGCTTGTTGACGACTGCAATCTTCATAAAGCGATTATTTCCAGAGACAGAGAATCGGTAACCGGGAAGTTCCCTTGCCATGGGTTTCCCGACGTGATTCCAGTGTAGGCCGCAGGCCGCGATGGTATAAGATGATTAAGGTAAGGTATGTAACAGTTTGTAATGGATCGACAGACCCGACTTGCTCAAAATCGCCAAGACGCTACCATAGGCATCATGAATACGACTACCGGCAACAATACTAATACGACAACATCCGCCAATCAATTCAAAGTGTTGGTGGTGGATGACGATATCCGCCTGCGCGACCTGCTGCGCCGCTACCTGACCGAACAGGGTTTCAACGTGGTCACGGCCGAGAACGCCCAGGCCATGAACAAGCTCTGGATCCGCGAGCGCTATGACCTGCTGGTGCTGGACCTGATGCTGCCCGGCGAAGATGGCCTGGCGATCTGCCGCCGCCTGCGCGGTGCCGGCGACCAGACCCCCATCATCATGCTCACCGCCAAGGGCGAGGATGTGGACCGCATCATTGGCCTGGAGATGGGGGCCGACGATTACCTGCCCAAGCCCTTCAATCCTCGCGAACTGGTGGCCCGCATCAATGCGGTGCTGCGCCGCAAGGGCCCGGATGAACTGCCGGGCGCCCCTTCCGAGACCCCCGAGACCTTCGAGTTCGGCGACTTCATCCTGGACCTGGGTACCCGCACCCTGAAGAAGAACGGCGAGACCATCTCCCTGACCACCGGCGAATTCTCGGTACTGAAGGTATTTGCCCGCAATGCCCGCCAGCCGCTGTCGCGTGAAAAACTGATGGAAATGGCGCGCGGCCGTGAATATGAAGTCTTCGACCGCAGCCTGGACGTGCAGATCTCGCGCCTGCGCAAGCTGATCGAGCCGGACCCGGCCAATCCGCTGTACATCCAGACCGTCTGGGGCCTGGGTTATGTCTTCATCCCGGAAGGGAAACCGCGCTGATCGCCCGCTTCACCCCTGACCTGCAGGCCGCTTGACGATGAAAGTCCGACCCCAATCAGGATGGTTCAGCAACGGCCTGTTCTGGCGCACCTTCTTCCTCCTGACCTTCCTGATCACGGCCAGCATGGTGGCCTGGGTGGCCAGCTTCCGCATGGTCGAGCGCGGTCCGCGCGCCGAGCAGCTGGCTGCCCAGATCGTCTCCGTGGTCACCATCACCCGCGCCGCCCTGACGCACTCCGCCCCGGAGATGCGCCGGGAGCTGCTGTTCGAACTGGCCAGCAATGAAGGCATCCGCATCTATCCGCTGGAGAAAAGCGACCGCATCGTCCCGCCCGAGGATTCCCCCATCGTGCCGGAGCTGGAGTACTACGTGCGCCAGTCGCTGGATGAAAACACCCTGTTCGCCTCCAGCGTCAACGAGGTGGAAGGATTCTGGATCAGCTTCAACATCGACGACGACCAGTACTGGCTGATGCTGGACCGCGGCCGCCTGGACCGCACTTCCAGCCTGCAATGGCTGGGCTGGGGGTCGATCGCCCTGTTCCTCTCGCTGATCGGCGCAGTCTTCATCTCCACCCTGATCAACCAGCCACTGGCCCGCCTGACAGCGGCCGCCCGCGCCATCGCCAAGGGCCGCCAGCCGGAACCCCTGCCTGAATCGGGGCCCACCGAGATCGAAGAGGCCAACCGCAGCTTCAACCAGATGGTGGCCGACCTCAATCGCGTGGAGTCTGATCGCGCACTGATCCTGGCCGGCATCTCGCACGACCTGCGCACGCCGCTGGCACGCATGCAGCTGGAGGTCGAGATGGCCAATCTCTCCGACGAATCGCGCGACGGCATGCATTCCGACCTGGCCCAGATGGACAGCATCATTGGCCAGTTCCTCGACTACGCCAAGCCCTTCGATGCCAGCAGCCTGGCCAGCATCGACCTGGCAGGCCTGCTGGCCGACGTCAGCAGCCAGCTGGGACGCCAGGCCGACGTGAAGATCACCACCCGTATCACGCCCGACACCGACGTCTCAGGCAACGGCACCGAGCTGGCCCGGGTGTTCAGCAACCTGATCGAAAATGCCCGCCGCTATGGCAAGACGCCCGGCACGGACTGCGCCGAGATCGACGTGCGCAGCCGCATCGAAGGACATCAGGTGGTGGTGGAAGTGGGCGACCATGGCCCCGGCGTGCCCGACAGCGAATGCGACCGCTTGCTGCGTCCCTTCACCCGCCTCGATACCGCGCGCGGGCAAGCCAATGGCTCGGGGCTGGGATTGGCCATCGTCAACCGCATCGTGTTGCGCCACAACGGCAAGCTGGTACTGAAGGGCCATGAAGAAACCCATGGCGGCCTGCTGGTGCAGATTACCCTGCCACTGCAGAATCAACGCCGTCATGCGTGAGTGGCGCTTTCTCAGGGTACTAGGCCTGGTGGCCGCCGGCATGCTGCCAGGAATGGCAGCAGCGCAGAGCTACGCCGACCGCAACCTGAGCCTGCCCCAGGGTAACGCCGATACGCGCCGGCCGATCGTGATCGTCTCGCCGGTCACGCCAGCGGCACCGCCGCCCGTCACGCCCACCGGCCCGCACAACGGACCGACCGCCGCCTATGCCTCCGATGTGGCGGGGGCCGATATCCGCGCCAAGAACACCGACTACATCACGCAGTTCCAGGTCGTCGGCCAGGTGCCGCCGGGCTCCACCATCAGCCAGGTGAGCTGGCGCTATGGCCTGGCACGCAAACCGGCCGGTTTCGAAGCCTGGCTGTGCTGGCAGGATGCCGGCACCTGCTGGTCGGTCACCGAGGCCAATGCCGGCAATACCGACTTCTTCAACGGCCGTGACGCCACCCGGCCGTTCCAGCTCTACTATCGTGTCAAGGGAAGCGGTCCGCTCATCGAGGGACCGGTCAAGGGCGAGATCAACCAGGTCATCGTGAACTTCCGCGTGCCTGGCTGAGCCGCCTCGGCTGCTGCGACAGCCTCAGCTGGCGTAGTCGTCGATCTCGCGGGATTTCTGCAAGGCGTCGTCAATGCGCTCCACGGCGATCACCCTGAGCCCCTCGATGGCCTGCTTGGGCGCATTGGCCTTGGGAATGACGGCAATCGAGAAGCCCAGCTTGGCCGCCTCGCGCAGCCGCTCCTGGCCACGTGGAGCGGGCCGGATCTCGCCCGCCAGGCCGACTTCGCCGAAAACCACCAGCCCGCGCGGCAAGGGCTTGTTGCGCATGGACGAGTTGATGGCCATCAACACCGCCAGGTCGGCAGCGGGCTCAGTGATCTTCACACCGCCCACGGCATTGATGAAGACATCCTGGTCGAAAGCGGCAATGCCGGCATGGCGATGCAACACCGCCAGCAGCATCGCCAGCCGGTTCTGCTCCAGGCCGACCGACAGCCGGCGCGCATTGGGCACGTGCGAGCTGTCCACCAGCGCCTGGATTTCCACCAGCAACGGACGCGTACCCTCCTGGGTCACCATGACGCAGGAACCGGGCACCTGGTTCTCATGCTGCGACAGGAACAGCGCCGACGGGTTGGACACCCCCTTCAGGCCCTTCTCAGTCATGGCAAACACGCCCAGCTCGTTGACCGCGCCAAAACGGTTCTTGAAGGCCCGCACCAGGCGGAAACTGGAATGGGTATCTCCCTCGAAGTACAGCACGGTGTCGACGATGTGTTCCAGCACCCGGGGACCGGCCAGCGCGCCTTCCTTGGTCACGTGGCCCACCATGATGATGGTGATGCCGGAGGTCTTGGCCACGCGCGTCAATTGCGCTGCGCACTCGCGCACCTGTGCTACCGAGCCGGGGGCCGAGGTCAGTGCATCGGAATAGATGGTCTGGATGGAGTCGATCACCGCCACTTCCGGCTTGTGCTCGGCCAGCGTGGCCAGGATCTTCTCCAGCTGGATCTCGGCCTGCAGCTGCAGCTCGCGCGCATCCACGGCCAGCCGCTTGGCGCGCAAGGCAATCTGCGAGCCGGACTCTTCGCCGCTCACATACAGTACCTTCTTCAACTTGGAGATATTGGCCAGGGCCTGCAGCAGCAAGGTCGACTTGCCGATACCCGGGTCGCCGCCGATCAGGGCCACGCCACCGGGCACCAGGCCGCCACCCAGCACGCGGTCGAATTCCTCGATGCCGGTGCCGAAGCGCGGCACGTCGATGGCCTCGATGTCGGCCAGGCTCAGCACCGGCGCCGTCTGCGCCAGCCCCTGCGGCTGCGCCGAGTAACGGTTGCCGGCGCTGGTCTCCACCAGCGTCTCGACCAGGGTGTTCCACTGCCCGCATGCCGGACACTGCCCGGCCCACTTGTTGCTGATGCCACCGCATTCGGTGCAGGTGTAATTGGTCTTGACCTTCGCCATCGTTGCCTTGCTAGTCCTTGTCGATCCGCTTGCAGCAGATCATGTTATTCAACTTCACGCACGGCCACCCGGGGCGCCAGCGCGCACATCAATTCATAGCCGATGGTGCCGGCGGCAAAAGCCACCTCGTCGATGGGCAGCTTGCCGCCCCACAATTCGACATGGCTGCCCACGGCCGCACCCGGCACGTCGGTCAGGTCCACCGCCAGCATGTCCATCGAGACCCGCCCCACGGTGCCGGTCTTGACGCCATCGACCAACACCGGCGTGCCGTTGGGAGCATGGCGCGGATAGCCGTCGGCATAGCCGCAGGCCACCACGCCGACCTTCATCGGCTTGTCGGCCACGAAGCGGCTGCCATAACCGATGGCCTCGCCGGCGGGCACATCCTGAACGCCGATGATGCGGCTTTCCAGCGTCATCGCCGCGCGCAGGCCGAAATCGGCCGCCGTGCCGCCACCGGGCGTACCGCCATACAGCATCACGCCAGGACGCACCCAGTCGTGCGCCAGTTCGCCATGCAGCAGGTCGGCAGCCGAGTTGCAGAGGCTGCGCGCGCCCTCCAGGCCCTGCGTGCCGGCCTCGAAGCGCCGCACCTGTTCGGCCAGCGGCAGCAAGGGGTTGCCGGCATCGTCGGCATTGGCGAAGTGGGTCATCATGGTGATGCTGCGCACGCAGGCGATGCGGCGTACGCGCTCGTAGGCGGCGCGATAGGCATCGGGCTTGAAACCCAGGCGGTTCATGCCGCTGTTCATCTTCAGGTGCACGTGCAGCGCAGCGTCGGTGGCAGCGGTGGCGTCGGTGGCGAAGGCCTCCAGCCAGGCGATCTGCTCTTCGCAATGCACGGCGAACTGGATGTCATGACGGGCCAGCACCGACAGGTCGTCGGCCTCGAAGAAACCTTCCAGCAGCAGGATGGGCTTGGTCCAGCCCAGCTCACGCAGGCGCACCGCGTAGTCAGGTTCGATCAGCGCCAGGCCGTCGGCCGCGGCAAAGCCGCGCATGACGCGTTCCAGTCCGTGGCCGTAGCCATTGGCCTTGACCACGGCCCAGGCACGGGCCTTGGGTGCATGGGCGCGGGCGACGGAGAGATTATGTTGAAGTGCGGAAATACTGATGGAGGCAACAATCGGTCTTGGCATGATGTCCAGTGGCGTTGGAGACGATGGGCGGATCAGGCAAAGCGCGCCGCGACCAGCCACGCCACCAGGGGCCAGCCTGCCGAGGTTCGCCCGGAAGTTTTTGCCCAGCGGGGAACAAGCTGGCATTTTACCGGACGAACATCTTCGTGGTCTGGCAAGTTTGACTAATATCGCGGAGCGTCGATGGTTTCATGGTATAAAGCTAGCCGGACATCATTTGTTATACATCTTGGACAGGGATGAATCGCGGTTTCTACACCATCATGGCGGCGCAATTCTTTTCGTCGCTCGCCGATAACGCGCTGCTCATTGCCGCCATTGCCCTTCTTGCCGAAATGCATTCGCCAGCGTGGATGACCCCGCTGCTGAAGCTGTTCTTCGTGCTTTCCTATGTGCTGCTGGCGGCCTTCGTGGGAGCCTTCGCCGACGCCTTCCCGAAAGGCAAGGTCATGCTGATCACCAACATGATCAAGATCGTCGGATGCGCGATGATGTTCTTCACCGTCCATCCCCTGCTGGCCTATGCCGTGGTGGGTTTCGGTGCAGCGGCCTACTCGCCGGCCAAGTACGGCATCCTCACCGAATTGCTACCGCCTGAGAAACTGGTGGCGGCCAATGGCTGGATCGAGGGTCTCACCGTCGGCTCCATCATCATGGGCACGGTCCTGGGCGGGGCGCTGGTCAATCCGCATATTTCCTCGGTGATCCTCAGCTTCGACTTCCCGCTGGTCGACCTGCCGGTCGACACCCCCACCGAAGCGGCACTGTGCATCATCTCCGTCATCTACATCATCGCCGCGCTGTTCAACATCAGCATCCCCGATACCGGCGCCCGCTACGAACACCAGCAACGCAATCCCATCCGCCTCATCGTCGATTTCGCCGGCTGCTTCACCACCCTCTGGAAAGACAGGCTGGGCCAGATCTCGCTGGCGGTGACCACGCTCTTCTGGGGTGCTGGCGCGACGCTGCAGTTCATCGTGCTGAAGTGGGCTGAGAAGTCGCTGCACATGCCGCTGGACAAGGCCGCCATCCTGCAAGGCATCGTCGCCGTTGGCGTGGCGCTGGGCGCCATGGGCGCGGCCCGCTTCGTGCCACTGAAGAAATCGCTGTCGGTGATGCCGCTGGGGATCATCATGGGCATCGTGGTGATGCTCATGACCACCACCAGCTCGATCTGGGTTGCCTATCCGTTGCTGGTGATCATCGGCGCGCTATCGGGTTATTTCGTGGTACCGATGAACGCGCTGCTGCAGCACCGTGGCCACGTGCTCATGAGCGCGGGCCATTCGATCGCGGTACAGAACTTCAATGAAAACCTCTCGGTGCTGACCATGCTGGTGCTGTATGCCTTCATGGTGCGCATGAACCTGGATGTGAATACCGTGATCATCATCTTCGGCTCCTTCGTGGCCGGGATCATGTTGCTGATCATGCGTCGCCACGCCGCCAACCAGCGCGAGCATGACTCGCTGGCGCTGATCGGCGAGGACAAGCATCCCCGCCACTGAGCAGCGCTCACACCCTGATCACGGCGTGCCGCACGGTGGCGGCGGCACGTTGCTCCCACTGCGGGGGTACGATGAATCCACGATCGGTCTCGATCAGCTCCGCCTCTCCCCCTGCCTCGATCCTGCAGCGCGCCACCATCACCGGACTCTGGTCGGTCTGGAAACCCTGCTCCAGCTTATCCAGCAAGGCATCCAGCGTCAGGCCCTGCGCCAGCGCTGCCCGGGCCGGGGCCAGCCAGGCCAGTCGCGCAAGGATCAGGTAGCGGTCCTCCGGCTGGTGCGCTGACCGCAGGCCGTGGGTGTCGCACCAGAACCCCCGGCAATGATCGGCGGCGATCCCCATGGAAGCCGGCAGTGCCATCGGCACGCCCTCCCGATAGAACAACCAGCCCTTCACCAGCGCCCCGGCCCGGGTAACCGGCGCCGGCAGCACCGCCGCAGCCGCCGGATGGAGCGAGAGCTGCAATTGCTGCTCCATGATCTTGCGCATCTTGCGGCCCAGGGAGTCGGCCAGGTTGGGGCCCACGAAGGCGTCGGCGTCGCCGCCCGCCCCCGGTTCCAGCAGGTAGAACTTGGTGGCGAATTCCCAATGCACGAGGGTGGTATCGTCCGCACTCTCCGGCGGATGGACCAGGAAGTCGAACTCGCCCAGGGTCTCACGCGCGCCGCCCTGGTTGTTGCGCACCTGCAGATTGGCCGCCACCAGCCAGCCCTGCTGCTGCAGGTAGAAACCCAGCAGCTTTTCCGCATAACGCCCCAGCCGGGCCGAGGGGTTGTGCGCCAGGTGCGCCAACAACGCCGCATGCAGGGCCGGATCGTCCTGCAGGTCGTGCAGCCAGCCGGCCACCTCTGGCGAAATCGGTCCCAGCGTGGCAATCTGCCCATTCCAGCATGGCGCCTCTGCCGCCAACAGGTCTGGCGCATAGAGCAGCCAGGCCAGGGCCCGCACATGCGGATCCCGCAGCGCCGGCCAGCGCCGGTGGAAGCGCGCCTGGTGGTTCTCGGGGATGGATGCAGGGCTGCCGCCGGTATCCTGCCTCATGATCTCAGCGCGGTTGCGCCTGGTAGGTGCTCATCGCCAGGCAGAGATCGGCCCAGGCGCGGCTCTTGTCATTGAGCGTGCGCAGCAGATAGGCCGGGTGATAGGTCACCACCAGCGGCAGGTCCTGATAGCGATGCACCGTACCGCGCAAGCGCGATACCGGCGTGGCCGGATCCAGGCCCAGCAGCGCGAGAGCCGCCGTCTTGCCCAGCGCGACCAGCACGGTGGGCTGGATCAGGGCGATCTGGCGCTGCAGGTAAGGCAGGCAGGCGGCCACTTCCTGGGGCGAAGGCGGACGGTCGCGACCGTTGTCGTCGGTCGGACGGCATTTGACGATATTGGCGATATAGGCGTTCTCGCCCCGCTTGACGCCCATGGACTTGAGCATGTTGTCGAGCAGCTTGCCGGCCGGGCCGACGAACGGCTCGCCCTGCATATCCTCGTTGCGGCCCGGACCTTCGCCGATGAAGAGCCACTTGGCCTTCTCGTCGCCGACGCCGAAGACGGTATTCTTGCGTCCCTGGCACAGGCCGCAGCGGCGGCAATCGGCAACCTGCTGCTTCAGGGCTGGCCAATCCATGGCCGCCACCCGGGCGATGACGGGGTCGACCGCCGGGACGTCATCTTCCTCATCACCATCCGGGATGGGCATAGCCATGGGCTCGACCGAGGCGGCAAAATCCATCTCGTCCAGCCAGGATGGCGGACCGCCGTCTTCCTCGACCGGGGCACTGCGACGCTGCGGCGCGGCCACCGGCGCAGGTGCGGGCCGGGTCGGCGGCGCGGGCGCAGGCAAGCTCGTCTCGGCCGATGCGACCTGGCTGGCCGGCTGGCTCTCGCTGGCCACCTCCGGCTCGGGTTCGACCAATTCGGCCACGCTGCTCTCTGCGGTAGCTGCAGCCACGACCTCTTCCACGGCCAGCTCACGCCGCACCCACACCGGGCCGATGCCCAGGGCATCGAGCAAGGCCAGCGAGGAGCCGAAGCCGCCTTCCTGTTTCAATTCTTCACTCATAACGGCATGCTCATGACGATAGCCCCTTCACGGGACTGGTTGGCAGCGGGGTAGTAGTTCTTGCGCCGGCCGATCTCGGCAAATCCATAGTGGCGGTAGAACTTGGCCGCATGCACATTGGACTCGCGCACTTCCAGCAACATGACCTGCATGTGGTGCTGGCGCGCCACGGCCGTGGCCTGGTCCAGCAGCCGCCGGCCCAGTCCCTTGTGCTGATGGGCCTGGGCCACGCTGATATTGAGCAGGTGCGCCTCGTCCACGGCCAGCATGACGAGGAAATACCCCAGCAACTGCCCGTCGGCATCCCGCAGGGTCTGCGCCTGGTAGCCACTGTAGAGCGAATCCTGGAAATTGCCGCGCGTCCAGGGATGCGAGTAGACCGCCTCTTCGATCTCGACCACGGCATCCAGATCCGCCTGCGCCAGGGCGGCGAACTGCAGGGTGCCATAACCGGCGTGGACGACTTCCCGCACCGGCAGGGCCACGGTATTCATGCGGATCCCTTGGCGGCGCCCTTGCCCGCATCGCGCAGTTCGCGCTCCGCAGTGGTCAGGGCGACCTTGTTACGCAGGTAGAGCGGTTGTGCTTGCTCAGCTGGCAGCGCCAGTCCCTGGGCGAAATAGACTTGCCCCAGCGTGGCCACGTGTCGGGCATGCGGCATGCACTCCGGATAGCTCGCTGCGAACTGGCTGGCACAAAACTCCGCCGTGAAATCGCTGGCATAGGCCGACAGCCCGTTACCACAGGCCAGCGGATGGCCGTCGGTGCGGACCTCGGCGGCAGCCGACAGGGTCGGCTCGACCAGCACATCCCAGGCCCCATCGGCGCGGGCGCGATAGCGCGCCCAGTAGACCTCGCCCATGCGGGCATCGAGGATGGCCAGCACCTCGCTGGCCTGCGCAACCTGGGCCCGCACGGCCTGGGCCGCTGCTGCCAGCGTCACCACCGGCACCACCGGCCGGTCGATGCCAAAGGCCAGGCCTTGCACCACACCGCAAGCGGTGCGCACGCCGGTAAAGGAACCCGGACCCACGCCGAAGGCCAGCGCATCGCAACGCGACAGCGCCAGCCCGGCCTCGGCCAGCAGTTGCTGGATCATGGGAAGAATGGCATCGGAGTGCGTCTGTGCACCGGCCGACTGGCGCGACAGGAGCTCGCCGTTGTGCAGCAGCGCTGCCGATGCGAGCTCGGTAGAAGTTTCAATGGCAAGAATCGTGGACATCCCGCTATTTTACCGTGAGGCGGGCAATTCTTCGGCTTCCCATCCATGAGAGTGAAATGATGCAGGCTGGTCTGCGCCAGCGCAAAAACCCTTGCCGCCGAAGCGAGTAAAATAGCCGGGCCATGTCTTACCAGATACTTGACCAAACCAATCGCCGCCCCCTCGCCGAGGCACTCCGCAACGACACCTGGGTCATTGCCTGCCTGTGCGCGAACTGGTGCGGCAGCTGCCGCGAATACGATGCGGCCTTCCGCGCCTGGGCCGAACGCTATCCCCGGCACCACTTCGTCTGGATCGACATCGAAGACCAGGCCGACCTGGTCGGCGATCTCGACATCGACAATTTCCCCACCCTGCTCATCGAACGCGGTGCCACGGTCGCCTTCTTCGGCCCGATGGAACCCGACACGCGCCTGGCCGAGCGCATCCTGCTGGCGCAGATCGACAAGAGCGACAGCGAGCTCCAGCGCGAAGCCATCAGCACGGCCGAACGCCGTCAGTGGCAGGAAGAATGCAGCCTGCTGGAGAAGCTGGCCGACGTCATCGGCTGACGTTGGGCCGGATCAGCCAGGGATCGGTTTCCGGGTGAGGGAAGCGGGCACTGACCAACTCGGCAAAACTGCGTACCTTGGCCGACAGCAGGCGGCGGCTGGGATAGACCATCGACATCACCACCTGGCCCATATCGAAGTCCGGCAACACCTGCACCAGCTTGCCGCAGCGCAGGTCATCCCCCAGGGTGTAGGAGGGCCGCAGGGCGATGCCCATGCCGGCTAGCGCCAGCTCACGCAGCAGCACCCCGCTGTTGGAGACGATCTTGCTGACGATCGGCACATCCAGCACGCCGCTGGACGTATTGACGTGCCAGTGGTGCCGCAGGTACTCATGCGAGAAATTCAGGCAGCTGTGCCGCGACAGGTCTTCCGGCTGTTCGGGCGCGCCCGCCTTGGCCAGGTAGGCCGGCGACGCACACAGGACCACGTGAGCCACGCCCAGCTGGCGCACGATCATGCTGGCATCGAACTTCTGCAGGCTGTTGAAGAAGCCGATATCGATGCCCTCCTCCACCAGGTCGATGGACCGGTCCGACAGCCGCACATCGAGCGCCACATCCGGATAGGCCTGCGAATAGCCCGACAGGATATCGCCCAGCTGCGACTGCCCGAAACCGGCATTGGAATAGATGGCCAGGGTCCCGGCCGGACGCTTGGTCTCCATCGACACCAGGGCCTCGGCATCGTCGACTTCGGCCAGGATCAGCCGCACCCGCTCCAGGTAGGCCTGGCCAGCCTCGGTCAGCGACAGGCGCCGGGTTGAGCGGTTCAGGAGGCGCGTGCCCAGATGGGCTTCCAGGTCCGCGATGAAGCGGGTGGTGACGGCATTGGAAATCTCCAGGATTTCAGCCGCCCGCACAAAGCTACCCTGCTCGACCACCTTGGCGAAGACCCGCATTGATTGCAAGCGATCCATTTTTCAAGTCCCTGATTGTTCCAAAAAGAGAAATAGTCCATTCCGATTAGACCCATTTTTCTTTCGCTTGGCAATATTTACACTGCAGTCATCGGTTGGCGCAGTGCAATAAGGCGACAACCGGTTGCGCCGGGAGCCCTTGAGCAGGCGAGCTCAAAAGGAGCGCCATGCATCGGCGGCCCGA
This sequence comes from Herbaspirillum sp., assembly GCA_019233085.1. Classification (GTDB taxonomy): domain Bacteria; phylum Pseudomonadota; class Gammaproteobacteria; order Burkholderiales; family Burkholderiaceae_D; genus Herbaspirillum. The sequence continues at coordinate 2,302 of JAFAMT010000438.1, read as the reverse complement.
CGGAGCAATCCAACTTACCAGACAAAACAGAGGACAAGATCATGAACATCAAGAATATCGTCGTTACCGCTTCCCTGCTGGCCGCTGCCGGCGCCGCCCTGGCCGAGGCACCGTATCCGCCGGAAACCCCGTTCCACTCGACCCAGACCCGCGCTGACGTCAAGGCTGAACTGCAACGCGCCCGTGCCAACGGCGAAATCGCTTCGCGCAACGAATATCCCATCGTGCGCCAGCCCGTCTCGCACCTGAGCCGCGCCCAAGTGCAAGAGCAAGTGCAACACGCCAGCACCAAGCAAGACTCGCTCTACAGCGGCGCCTGATTAGCCGCGGCCGACACTGTGCCCAGGCAGCGTTCCGCCAGCGGCGCCAGAACCGCCCGGCTGCAGTGAAAGCCTCCAGTAGCATGTCGTAGCGCCTCACCGGCGCACCCGCAGTACCGAAGTAACCTGTACCGCAGCACCACCTGCCATGCCGCCCCTCCCGCATCGATGCGATGAAGATGGCGCATGACAGTTGGTGCCCCCTCCTCTTCACCTCCCCGCCTGCCTGCCGATCTGCTTTTTTCCCGCTCGGCAGTACAAATCTGCAAGCATTTCGCATTCCCACCCCATGAGTGCGGCAAGAAATGCATGCAAGCCTTCCCCATCGTCCATTTTTGCTGCATCGCGCCATGCAAAACCCCGTGGAAACGCCCGCAAATTCAAGCTTTTCCTTGAGATTTTGGCGCACCGCATGTAAAGTCAAGGGTTTGTTCCTTCCGGCCTAGCTAAGGGTTTCTTGTCAAAGTCGGGCCACACTTTTTTATCCCTATGGCTTTATACGTTCACAAATACGGCGGCACCTCGATGGGCTCGATCGAGCGCATCCAGAATGTCGCGAAGCGCGTTGCCAAATGGCACGACGCAGGCCATCAGATCGTCGTCGTCCCCTCGGCGATGTCTGGTGAAACCAACCGCCTGCTGGGCATGGCCAAGGAAATCATGGCCCAGCCCGACGGCCGCGAACTGGACATGCTGGCCTCCACCGGCGAGCAGGTGTCGGTAGCCCTGCTGGCCATCGCCCTGCAGGCGCTGGGCAAGCAGGCCGTGTCCTATGCCGGCTGGCAAGTACCGATCAAGACCGACTCCGCCTTCACCAAGGCGCGCATCCGCTCCATCGATGATGCCAAGGTGCGCAAGGATCTGAACGCCGGCAAGGTCGTCATCATCACCGGCTTCCAGGGCGTGGACGCTGATGGCAACATCACCACCCTGGGCCGTGGCGGCTCGGACACCTCGGCCGTGGCCGTGGCGGCCGCCATCAAGGCAGCCGAATGCCTGATCTATACCGACGTCGACGGTGTCTACACCACCGACCCGCGCGTGGTCAGCGACGCCCGTCGCCTCAAGACCGTGACCTTCGAGGAAATGCTGGAAATGGCCTCCCTGGGTTCCAAGGTCCTGCAGATCCGCTCGGTGGAATTCGCCGGCAACTACAAGATGCCGACCCGCGTGCTGTCCTCGCTGACCGACCCGCTCACGCCGCTGGCCGAAGAAGCCGCCTCCGGCACCCTGATTTCGTTTGAGGAAGACACCAACATGGAACAAGCAACCATTACCGGCATCGCATTCAGCCGCGACGAAGCCAAGATCACCGTGCTGGGCGTACCGGATCGTCCGGGCATCGCCTACCAGATCCTGGGTCCGGTGGCCGACGCCAACATCGAAGTGGACATGATCATCCAGAACCAGTCGGTGGAAGGCAAGACCGACTTCACCTTCACGGTCCCCCGTGGCGAATACGCCAAGGCCGTGGAAGTGCTCAACAGCAGCGTCAAGGGACACATCGGCGCGGCCGCCATCAACGGCGACACCAAGGTCTCCAAGGTCTCGGTGGTGGGCGTGGGCATGCGCAGCCATGTAGGCATCGCCTCGCAGATGTTCCGTACCCTCTCCGAAGAAGGCGTCAACATCCAGATGATCTCCACGTCGGAAATCAAGATCTCGGTGCTGATCGACGAAAAGTACATGGAACTGGCCGTGCGCGCCCTGCACAAGGCCTTTGACCTGGACAGCGCCAAGTAAGACAGCACTACGCCATCAGCGAAGCCCGCACCGGTCAAAAAAGAGTGATTATTTGCAAGATCCCTGTTGACCGAATGCAAATGAGAAGATATTATCTCGGTCTTCGCTGAAGCAGCGCAGCAATGCGATAACAGCCTTCAGTGTGGAGACGTGGCCGAGTGGTCGAAGGCACTTCCCTGCTAAGGAAGCATACGGGCTTAAACCTGTATCGAGGGTTCGAATCCCTCCGTCTCCGCCAA